>JAYVBW010000502.1:0-5201 GCA_043750255.1 Pirellula sp. | reverse complement strand
TTTAAATTGGGCAGAGGGTCTTTTGGGTCTCCGGTTTTGAAGGCGTCCAGAACGTTTCCCATGTAACCGCCACGCGATGGCCATTGACCACTCAGAATAGAAACGTGTCTCGGGATCTCGATGTTGTCTTTTGTTTGATGGCAAATCACAGCTCCAATCGCTGGGTGAATTAAGGTCGGATCGGGACGCCATCCCGTTTTCATGTTATAGGTCGCACGTTCATGATCTCCCTCTTTAGAGACCATCGAGCGCACCAATGTTGCACGATGCATGATCTCTGCGGTTCGCGGCAACATACTTGCGATTTGCAGACCAGCAACGGAAGTTTCAATCGCCTTGGTCTCCCCTCCTATTTTCGAACCAGGATGAGGGTCAAAGGTTTCTAGTTGGCTCGGGCCTCCTTGCATCCAAAGTATTATCAAACTCCTAGCACGCATAGTATCGCCGGTTTCGGTTTCACTGGCGATAGACAAGCGTTCGGCAATCCGGGTGAGCAACCCCTGGCTCAACATTCCGCCTGTGGCCATCGCACCTCCGTGAAGGAACCGTCGACGGTTAAAATTCCGCCACGAATCGCAGCCAAACGCAAATTCTTCTGTACGCTTGACCGTTGCGTCTAGTGATTCCATTGGAATTCCGTACTGTTGATAAGAGCCCAGAAAATGCTGCTCATTGCCTGAGATCTAACGTTGCGTTTGGTATCGTGAAGTCGATCGCAAAATGCGTTCAGCTCGGCGCCCGTTGGCAATCGATTGAGCGTCGAAAGATAAGCTGTTTCTACTGCGACCTTATCATCGCTGGCTAGCTGTGCAATGTGTGTGGATACATTCATAACAGGATTATTTTCAATCCGTTTGCTCACGTACGATCCATTCATGACTAACAGTCTTTGCGGAATCGTTACCGACTGCTGGATGAATTCATCATCTCCCCGATCACCGTACGCTTTGGTGAAGTCATTCACGGCACTGAACAATTCAAGTTTCGAGATGATGGAGCTGCTTTCGTCGATCGCCTTCATACGACATGCTTGATGGATCGAAGCCGCAACTTGCTCGGGACGCAATTGAGTTAATGGGAAGACGGCCCAGTGATTCTCGTGTTCTTTCTCTATCGCCTCGTTTTCCGTCTCCCTTTCAATGCGAGAATCTCGCTGGAACGCTTCGGTGCAAATAATCGTTCTAATTAAACGCTTGAGGTTGTAGCCGTTCCTTGTGAAATCCTCGGATAAAATCTCCAATCCAGGCGGAAAGGGACCGGAGAGTGGAATGCTGTCAAGCGGTACAACCATTGGCCTACCAAACAAAACAGCCCATGTCCGGTTAACGGTAGCTCGAGCGAATGCCTTGTTCTCAGGATGCGTAACCCAAACTGCAAGACGATGCCTAGCGTCGCCATGCTCAGGCAGTAACTCTCGAAGATAAGGTACCGTGGGCTGAACCCTGCTCTCCTCCTCGTCGTTGAGATAAGTGATTCGATAGTCAGGCTTGAAATTGTGGAGGCCGACAAACGGATTGTTTAGTCTTGCTCCTGAAAAGAAAGCTGCTAACTGATGGAAGTCGGCCTGCTCTCCGATCCGATTCGGCTCAGAGTCAATAGTCGCCTCGAGCGTGTCTGAAAAATTGATTTTACCTAAGTAGTCCTGGTGGCACTGCAAACAGTCGATTCGTTGTGCTAGAAAAGCGCGGGAGGTGCGGCCCGCTAGGCGAATAGCATCCGGTTTTTTGTTGTCCGCATCGTCCATTGTTGCGGTAAGGAAATTTACTTGCGGTGCGTCTGTCCAAGAGCCTTTTGCTTCCAAAAGATCTCGAACTATCACATCGTAGGGAGTGCCTTTCTCGAAATGGTCTGCAATCCAATCGACATACTTACGTCGCCGGAAGATTAGGAAAGGGCCTTGATTGGTGCCGACTGTCGCTCGTGTCCAACGTTCCGCCAAATAGTCGTAAGAGCGTCGGTCCTTGAGCAAATATTCAGTCCACCAGATTGTCCGTCTCTCTTCTGGCATTTGTTCCAGTACGCGAATTTCCTCGAGCGACAAGCCGTTTCCGATCAGGGCAAGACTGATGCGGCGAGTGATTGCTCGCCAGTCTGCTACTTTGGCCGTACTCATGTCATGGCTTAAAATGTCGGCGTTTATCACTTCGTCGACCTGTTGTGCGACCGACTGGATTGCCGGGTCGAAGTGTGACGAAATCGACTCGGGCGCGCGAAGCAATTTTGGGCGTGGCGAGGTAGCCCAACTAATTCCTCCCAATAGTGACAGCACAATTCCAACTAGCAAAAACCGCTTCTTCCAACGTGAATGGCCACGCGAACGAAAAGATTCACTAACTGCATTACTCGTTGGTATCAACACGGGCGGCACCACATCTATTCGTAAGTGTCCGTCAATGCTTGCTCCAAATCTTTTCGAATCGTTCCTTTTCCGACGGATTTTTCAAACCAATCCTTGACCCGTTTCGCAAAGAGTACTTTGCTCGCAGGTGTAGCAGGTGAAAGGGTAAAGTAAACTGCCCGTGCGGCATTATCAGTCGGCTCTTGGTTATTTAAGGTCAAATCGGCCAAGGCCATTGCGATCCCAGGAGGTAGCTGATCCCAGGCGTGCCGTTCGTTTTTCCCCTGAATGCGAACGATGAGCAAGTCGTCCTTGATTTCCACAATATTGACTTGCGTCTTGGCGACCGAGAGCGTTTCTCCCGCATTCAATTTGGATTTCGCTTGGTGTATGGACTTAATGAAGATTTCATAGAGCTGGCCAAGTTGGTCGAGCCGGGCGTGCTTTGAAACCATTTCGTCGCTCCTGGAAAGCGGGAGTGCAAGTTCCATTTGCTTATGAAATGTTTCGAAATCTGCTTTATCGACTGCCTTTTTGGCTTTTGTCATTGCGGCGATCCACTCCGATTTCATTGCAGCGGATTCGGCGGGAACCATCGGTTTTTCTTCGACTGGTTTTATCGGCACGGACGGTATTGGTTCTGAAGTAATGACGGGTGGAGTCAAAGGAGAAGATGGGGTGGGTTCCATAACGGGCAAATCCGGTTTGATTTGCTCCGCCGTCTTGAGGATCATAGGAGGGTTTCCAAAAGGATTGCTCTCTGTAATCTCGACCCTTGGGTTGGCCGACGAGTCACTCTTGTCGAGCGTAGGCAAAACGAAAACCGAATCGGCGACGGTTGTTTTAGGTGCGTTCTTGCCCCCTATCGTCTTCGTGCTAGAGTCGGTCAATTTTGTCGGCTCCTTCGCGGGACCAGAGGGGACTGAAGCCGATCCCTGGTTTTCAGCAATTTGTTGCCGATTCAAAACAAATCGCATTCCCGCGTAGCCTAAAAAGACAGCCGCGAAAACCAAGAAACCGGCAACGTAGAGCCCTTGTACCGTCTTTCGCTTTCGCTTGAGTCGCTCGATCCTTGAGGCTGCCGACTCACTCCGAACTGCGTGCTCACTCCGAACTGCAGTTGCTGTTTCTCGGGCAAAGGTTCGATCGCTTTCCAATCGATTGACTGGAGCAACTTGCAAAACGGTTGACTGAACTAACGTCGGAATTTGTCGACTCAGTTCGTTCCACCTTTCATTCACGCTACCAAACGAGAAAACCGCAGAGCTCATACCAGCCCCGACTAAACATTCACTCGGATCGAATGGTGCAAACGGATCTGCGCGCGGAAAAAAGGAACGATTCAAAGACAAGGCTTGGCGATTAAGCTGTTCGTCGTATTCCAGTTTTTTAAAACTATCAAGCAATACTGCTTGCGCTTGCTTAATTAACTTAGCGACCCGCTGGGCCGATTCTGAGTCGGACTTGGTATCCGATGCGTTCCATGCTGCTATCGCAGTTCGCAAGGCCTGTTTGATTTCGTTAGGACCTGCATTATTTTTTAGATCGAGCAAGCTATAGTGATTGAGAGAATCCTCCACCACGCGAACCCCAAGGTGCTTTTCAATTGCTGACAGTAACTCACTCATGTCGATCTCGATAGCTGCTTAAGCGAATGGGCTGTCTGGTTCTTTCGAAGTCACAAAACGCCTGGGAACAGGGACAAATCGGGTCAGGAATATGTGCAATAGCCCAACCCACAATGCCAACAGAAGCGGTGATGCATAGCAAAATAACAGAAAAAATAAATGGGTGGAACGATCCGGTTTGTCCGGCTTGGCCGTTTGCGTTACGCCGAAAAAGTCATTCACGACATTGGAGATTGCAGGAACCCGCGCGGCAAACATGATCAAAAGAGAGAACGCCGCGAAGACAATCAATGAAAACATCAGCATCCATAGACTGACCGTTGGACGGTTTGACTCTGTTTCCGCGAATGGATTGGATTCGCTGGTATGGCTGGACATGGGATGGACCGCGTTGTGACTGCACTGGGAAAACAAAAACAAAAAATTGTACCTTTCGCATTATAACTCCCAGATGTCCGCAGGGCGACATGCAGTCTTATGCAGCCTCTTTTGCCATCGATGGAACTAAAGACAGAAGCTCTTCCACCATTTGACGTGAAAGAATCAATTCAAGCGCTTTCAGTGCTCGTGCGCCCAACACACCGTCGAGTGTCCGGTGATCGCAGATTAGTACGACCTCGCATTCGCCATTGGATCCAATCGGACCAAATGCTAAACTAGAGGTAGTGATCAACGGATGATGCGAGTTAAGTGCTCCATGACCTGCCAAGCTTGAAATGCTGAACGTGCCAATATGTTTGGCACGTTTCCTACCCGACCAATTGGTAATGCACCACCAAAGGAATCGCCTCACTAATGTCGAACGGCGTTCGAGCATGAGTCCCTCGCGATAAACCTCTGCAATGGGGGCATTGCTGAACGAATCAAGTTGTTGCTGCAAAATCATTAACGGAGTAGACTCCGGATCGTTAAAGCGTCCCCAAATGAGCCTTTCATTGCCAGCGTCATCTTTCCGATGAACGGACAAAGACGCTACGGTATGCGGATGCCGGTACAACTGTTTGTACGGATACCGAACAAACAATTCACGCAGTTCCGGCGTCTGTTTGCAGATGATACCATAGGCTCGCGCAAAGAGTGTTGACCAGGCAATCCGGACGGAACATGCCTTGCGAACCCGTGACAGTTCGCCAAGCTGCATTGTACGAACCAATGGGAAACTTGGGACGCTTTGCGAAACACGAATAATATCGAGAACCGTTTCACGGTACTTAGGAAATGCGCGTCGGCTGCCC
>JAYVBW010000501.1:0-2582 GCA_043750255.1 Pirellula sp. | reverse complement strand
TTTTCCTTGGTTTACGCAAGGCTACAGTTGAGGTGTATACTTCAGCTTCATAGTCTGCTTCATGACCTGTTTCAAGTCGAGCGCTGGCTTTGTCGGATCGACGCTAGGACGCACTACATTTAAGGTCATTTCTTGCTTGAATTCCGAGTGGTCGATAGAACCTCGGTTATTGTCGAACCAGACCATTCCGCCCGATTCTTGGCTCGTAAGTTTTAGACCAGAATTACTTGTCGCATCCGCAATCTTTACCGCCGTTGTCGCCTTGATTCGATCAAGTACTTTCCCGCCGCCATTTTCTTCCCCTAGGTACTGGTATGTTGTGCTGACAATCAACTTGCCAAACGGTGGCATGTCGAGTTGATATTGGGATGTCCAGCTCTCGCCGACTTCGATTGACTTCGCCGGGAACCGGAGCGAACCGTTGACGGCAATTTCCCTCAAGCCTGCTTCGCCGAGTGCACCCGATCCCTCACTTAGTTTTTTCGAGACATCCTCAGGAATGACGACTTCTACAACTTCTCCATTTGGCATTGTTTTGACCACGAATCGGGAACCGGCCAACGGACGAATTCCTCTAGCCACGGATTCACCCAACCCGGTAAGTTTCTGGTTGTCGTCGGTGTCGATTGCGAAATTTCCAACGGAGGATTTCAAGTCGAGTTGAACGCGTTGGATCGTTTGTTCGATTGACGCTAGGCCATCAGGTGAGATCGCCGTAACGGTCCACGTAACATTCGTGGTTTGGATTGTCTGCGTTTGGTTGGCGGCCAAAGTTGCACTTCCTGTGTTCTCCATTTGGAGGCTCGTGTCCTGTTCGATCAGTACATTGGTCACGCCGTCCCTCTTAAACTTCCAAGCGAGTGTTTTTTGAGCACAGCAAATGGAACCGGACCCAAAAGCAATTAGCGAAAACGCAGCCCAGGCAATGATTGTACGCAAATAAACTCGAGAAATCATTCTTGGTTTCCTTGGTTAAGTTGGAACGCACTTTCTGTGATCGCTAGCATGCATTCCGTGCTGGAAAAGACGAGACTTAGCCCATGTTATAGTATAGGCGGTTCCGCACCGCTTTAACCCTTACTTCTAGGCTTTTGCTTCGAAAAAAAACGGAAATCCAACACCCCCCTCAACACCCACTTACCTTCATCGGTGTGCAGACGCTAGGATGGAAATCCCACAGTGTCGATGCAGTTCCTCCCACCCTATCCCTCAGAGGATTCTATGATCCATTCATCACGTGTTTCAAGGCGTCGATTTCTTCAACTTACGGCTGGCAGTTCGGTTGCATGCAGTCTTCTGGGTTCGTCCAGGCGAGCCAAAGCCCAGAATGACAAGCTGAACCTAGCATTCGTCGGCGTTGGTGGACGTGGTGGAAGCAATTTATCCACTCTCTATGATACCGGTTCAGTTAATGTCGTAGGGATTTGCGACGTCAACAGTCAACACCTCGACAGAACGTCAGAGCGACACACGCGAGCGCGACGCTACACTGATTTTCGGCGAATGATGGATGAATTGAACGACGTGGACGCCGTTGTTGTCAGCACGACCGAACATACGCACGCTTTCGCCACACTACCCGCTTTGCAACAAAAGAAACCTGTCTATTGCGAAAAGCCACTGACACATAACATTGGTGAATCGCATCGCATTATGCAAGCCGCCAAGGAAGCTAATGTGGCAACTCAGATGGGGACCCAGATTCACGGGATGCCTAACTACCGACGTGTTGTCGAATTGATTCAATCCAAGGCTATTGGCAATGTTCATGAAGCGCATGTTTGGACATCGCGAGCTTGGGGACTACAGAGCAAAGAGGACTCTGACGCGAATAAAGACATCGTTTTTGTATCCGAACGCCCCGCAGAGGCGATGACGCCACCCGCCAACTTGGACTGGGACATGTGGATCGGCCCGGCACCTTTGCGACCTTACCACGATGTCTATTTCCCCGGTCCGAAATGGTATCGATGGTGGGACTTCGGGAGCGGAACCATGTCCGATCTCGGTAGTCACATGAACGACTTGCCTTTCTGGGCTCTCAAGCTCGATGCACCCAAAACCATCGAAGCTATCGGAGACAAACCGCACCGCGAAATTGCTCCTGCGTCGATGACAGCAGTTTATGAATACGGTGCCCGAGGCAACATGCCAGCTTGTAAAGTGTCTTGGTATCAAGGAACTCACAAGCCTCAAATATGGAAGGAAAAAGGTATTCCGCAGTGGGGTTCTGGTATCCTTTTCATTGGCGACAAAGGGATGGTCCTTTCCGACTACGACAAGCATGTGTTGTTGCCAGAGGAAAAGTTCAAGGACTTTGTTCGCCCGGAACAGTTCATTCCAAACTCACCCGGCCAACACCAAGAATGGTTGCTCGCAATTCAAAATGGAACTCCGACCGGGAGTCCATTTAGCTATGCGGGTTTGCTGACGATTGCCAACCATCTTGGCAACGTGGCGTTTCGATCGAACCAAAAACTGGAGTGGGATGCGACGAAGCTTCGAGCAATCAATTGTCCACAAGCAGATGAGTTTATTTCACGAATCCCGCGCGCTGGCTGGTCGCTCGCGTAGTGCATCGG
>JAYVBW010000500.1:0-3842 GCA_043750255.1 Pirellula sp. | reverse complement strand
AGAATACGATTCGTATGTCCATTTGGATGTTGAAAACAAATGGGTCATGATGCTGAGGCAAATGCCTTCCGAAGTCAGTCCCGAACGCCGTCAGCATTTCGCGAGATTCAGCTCCTTGCGATACAAGGCGATGGCAGCACGCGATCGCGGTGCAAAGGGAATCATTATTGTCAGTGGTCCCACGAGCGGCGTTCGAAAGCAGTTGGTGCCGCTCGAGATGGATGGCTCTCTGTCTGGTTCCAGTATCGCAGCGATCAGCGTCACCGATGCAGTTGCGGAAGCATGGTTCGCCGAAAACGAAGACAAACTGGTCGATCTTCAAAAGGAGTTGGATCGTGGCGAAATGATGATGGGTTTCGAATTACCTGAAGTGCGAGTCGGTGCGACGATCGAAGTTCACCAGATCAAAGGGGAGGGAGTCAATGCGATTGGACTTCTTCAAGCGGGCGATAAACCCGCAAAGTCGGTAATCCTTATCGGTGCTCACATTGACCACTTAGGAACAGGCGGAAATGGCAGCAGTATGGCTCGCGAAGAAGAGAAGCAAGGCATGCATCGCGGTGCGGACGACAATGCGTCCGGGGTTGCTGCAATGCTGGAGATCGCACAGTCGATGGCACAACAAAAACGTTTGGGCAAATTAATAATGGAGCACGACGTTTTGTTTGCAGCTTGGTCGGGCGAGGAAAAAGGACTCCTTGGATCGGACTATTTCGCAAAAAACTTTTTTGAACTGTACCCCAATCTCCCGAAGCCTGAAAAGCCAGATAGCCTCTATCCTACTGTGGTCGCTTGCTTCAACCTCGATATGGTAGGGCGATTGCGAGACAATCTTGTTTTGCAAGGGATCGGATCGTCGCCGATTTGGACACAGGAAATTGAGAAACGGAATGCAGTCGTTGGCTTGCCTTTGGTTCTGCAGAGCGATTGCGACTTGCCAACCGACGCGAGTACGTTCTTTCGAAAAGGTGTCCCGATTCTTTCGGCGTTTACGGGTTCGCACTCCGAATACCACACGCCTCGCGATACCCCGGAGTTGTTGAACTATGAGGGTGCGGCGAAGACGGCGAAATTGATGGGGCTCGTTGCAAGATCTATAGTAAGCTCGAGGGAAGTACCTGAGTTTCACAACCAGAAATCGACCGAAGGCCAAAAAGCCCGCGCGGTGATGACCGCCTATCTCGGTTCGATTCCCGATTACTCACAAGGGGACATCAAGGGACTCATGTTGTCTGGCGTTACCAAAGATGCACCAGCAGCGAAAGCGGGGCTCCTCGCCAAGGACATTATTATCGAATTGGCAGGTCGCAAGGTGGAGAATGTATACGACTACACCTATGCGATTGAGGCATTAAAAGTCGGGCAGGAAACGGAGATCGTCGTTCAACGCGGGAGCGTAACTTTGCGACTGAAAATCACTCCGTTGTCCAGGCAGTAGAACTACTTGAAGCCTTTTTTGATCAGCGTGACCGCCATCAGAACGAGCGCTCCGGCGGCTAGACCGATTATCGATTCCAAAATCATGCCCGTTGCTTTCTCAGCAATAGATCTCATTACCGGAGCGTGGGATGCGAAATGCGAGACGTACTCTACAAACTGATGCAAAAATTTAATCTTATGCACTAAAATGCCGCCGCCCACCAAGAACATCGCAACGGTACCTGCCACCGATAGGAATTTCATCAAGTAGGGCATTGCAAGCAAAATGAAACTGCCGATTCGCCTTGTTCTGACGCCGCTTTTCGTCCTCAAAACCATTCCAAAATCATCAAGTTTCACAATGCCGGCAACGAGGCCGTAGACTCCGATCGTCATCAAGAGCCCGACACCCACCAACACGGCAAATTGCGTTAAGAGCGTGGACTTTTCAACAATGTCCAACGCGATGACAATTATCTCCGCAGATAAAATAAAATCTGTTCTTATCGCACCCTTTATTTTTTCCTGTTCTGCCGCGGCGACGTTAATTTCCTCCGTCGCAAGTATTTCAATATGTTGAGCGTGGTGCGCGTCGTCTTCCTGTTTCGAATGCAGGAGTTTGTGTGCAATTTTCTCGCATCCTTCGAAGCATAAGAAAGAACCGCCAACAATCATGAGCGGCGTGATGGCCCAAGGAGCAAAGGCGCTACACGCAAGTGCTCCCGGGATGAGGACCGCTTTGTTTAACAGGGACCCTTTCGCTACCGCCCATACGATCGGCAACTCGCGATTCGGTGCTACGCCAGATACTTGATGAGCATTGAGTGCCAAGTCGTCACCCAAGATTCCTGCCGTTTTTTCCACAGAAACTTTTGTTAGAGTGGCAACGTCGTCCAGAATAGAAGCAATGTCATCCAGAAGTAGCAAAAGCCCTGTTGCCATTAAATAAAAGCCCTTTGCTTGCAAACAAGCGAACGCCCAGTTTCCCAAAAATCAACGCTGCAGCCGAGCAAAGAGTGTACTCCCACCGTGGGGACTGTGAAACTGCTCTAGTCTTGACTCGCTGAAAAATGTTAGACCAACATTTTGCGGGGCAGGATGCCGCAACAAAAAACAAACGCAATCAGGGATGGTGTTTATGAAGTTCCAAATCGAATTGCCGCGCGCTTTTCTGTGTTCCAATCGTTGTGTTTCTTCGGCGTTTGGAATTCTACTTGCAGGGATGGCTTTGCAACCTTTGTTTGCGGACGGACCGGTGGCACGAACTGCTGGAACCAAGAGCGACGTCAAAATCGCACTGGAGTTAAAACCAGAACATGGCCCATGGTTGGTCTTCGCCATGTCGTTTGATGGCTACAACGCCAAAAGCCAAGCGGAGCAATTAGCGATTGAACTGAGAAAAGACCACAAACTCCAGGCGTACTGCATGGACAAAAAACTGGACTACACTCAACCCATAATTGGTGCAGGGGTCGATACAAATGGCAATAATCGAAAGATGAAGTTTCGCGACAAGAAAGTAATCGACGGGTATGCGGTTCTTGTTGGCGACTTCGATTCTATTGACAGCCCAGCAATTACAGAGGCATTGGCTACAGTCAAGAAGATTTTGAAGAAGAAGAGCAATAGTCCTGACAAGGTGAATTGCTTTACGACTCGCAATCCTATGTTGCCGGACGATTACTACAAAACTCCGGAAGTGGACCGATTTGTAAAGAAGCTAAACGAGCAACGCGAGCATTCTGAATTTAATCTACTAGAGTGCCCAGGTAAGTTCACAGTACGTGTAGCGGTATTCAGTGGCGAGGATAGAGCGATCGGTGGCTGGGGAGGTTCTAGCAGCCACGATAACATCGATGATCAAAAACTTTCGCAATTAGAAGTGGCAGCCGAACGAGCAGCACTAACTGCCAAGGCATTACGAATAGCTGGATACGAAGCTTATCAGTTCCATGATCGCACTAAGAGTATCGTTACGGTCGGCAGCTTCAATGAACTTGGTAGAGACGACACAAGCAATCGATTCGCGTATGATCCTGCGATTCAAAAGATTGTTGCTCGATTCGGTGCCACGTCCCAACAAACGCGATCCGCTTACGGTCTCACGCAAACCCCTCGATTACTATTTGACTTAGTGGAACAAAGGCAAATTCCCGAGATCAACGAGGGAAACGAGAAATCGAAACTAAAATGGTTTACAAAGTACTCTGTCGCTTTCGATTTGAAACCTGCTCCTATGGCTGTTCCTAAGCCAGCGGCCTCAAGCATCTACAGCGGCTCACTGTTGGGTAAAGACCGTCGGTGATAAGGACTTTTCAAAGGTCGATTCACTTACTTATCCGATTCGAAACCAGAAACGCGAGTCCAACGTCTAAGCAACGTCGCTCCCATCAAGTTCACACTGAGAAAAAGCAAAATCCCCA
>JAYVBW010000499.1:0-6863 GCA_043750255.1 Pirellula sp. | reverse complement strand
GGCAAGTACCGTGAATTCAGCCCGCATACGCTTGCCGGAAACCTTGGCAAGTACAAGACGCCGATGCTCGTCATCCACAACGATCTCGACTTCCGCTGTCCGATAGGTCAAGGCCACGAACTATTTCAAGGCCTACAACGCCAAGGGGTGCCGAGTCGATTTGTAAACTTCCCGGACGAAGGACACTGGGTCAACAAGCCAGCCAACAGTATCCATTGGCACAAAGAAATTTTTGATTGGCTTGCCCTGTATTGCAAAAGTGGTGGGCAATAAGGCGGTCAATAGCGACCATCATCAAAAAGGCGTTGACATAGTTATTGTCGAGCCTCGCAGGATGAATCCAACCGACGTCTGTCCTCCATCCTTTACTTTGCGACATTCGAGTGGAAATCGAGTGGAAATCGAGGGCATTTCACCGCCATGGGTGAATGCCCATTTCTAGGTTGCCGCACTGGAGTAAAGTATGCGAATTCGCTTAGAGAACACTTAGTAATTACAGCGAAGTTCGCCGTACTTACGATTACTTCTTTTCGACTTTTGCAAATTTGGCCTTTGCGTAGGCGTCTTCGCCAAACAGCTTTGTCAACTTGTCGTCATCAGACATTTTGTCTGCTGCGCCCTTGCAGTTTGTGCAACAGAATCCGATCGTCGCTCCCTTGAAATCGATTGAAAATTCTTTGTTCAAATCCTTACCTGTCAATGGGCAAAGCTTTTGTTCAACTTGCTTTGTCGCAATCAGTTGATGATTGGCTTTCGACGCGAAGGCCTTCTTGTCGCCCTCAAACTTCTTCAAGCAATTGCCACAGCAAAAATAAACTTTGCTATCTTTCCAATCGCTGGATTTGTCTTCAACGGCTGTTTTGTCTGCAACCACGCACTTGAGCTTGCTGAAATCCACTTTGGTATCCGCTGCAATGCTAACCGCTGCAAATGCAGCTACAAACGCCATCAAACCTGCGATCCATGTATTCTTCATACGTACTATCTCCCAAAAAGGCACGAAACTCATTACTACGACAACTGAAGTGTAGATGGTTGCACAACCCATTGTCAATCTGGTAGAGAATGCAATCATCCGATAAATTTATTTGAAATTCCAGTTACAATCCGCTCGATAGAAAAATAGTCTCAGCCCGCCCAGCCCAGGGGCAAGCTCCCCGCAGCTCAAGTTAGAAACGGAATTGAAGATGACCCGCAACCGACATTTACCAAATGAATGACGAAAACCCAATAATATCCGGTGGCAGAGTGGGAGTCATTATGGGTTCCCAGTCCGATTGGGAAACCATGCAAGAAGCCTGCAAAATACTTACGGAATTCCAAATCCCCTTCGAAGCCAAAGTAGTCTCGGCGCATCGAACCCCCCATTTTATGGTCGAGTATGCTTCGACAGCTCAATCGCGGGGAATTCATGTGATTATCGCTGGGGCAGGCGGTGCGGCCCATTTGCCAGGCATGGTTGCCGCTTGCACGTCGCTTCCCGTCCTGGGAGTCCCGGTCCAAGGCCGCTCTTTACAAGGGCTCGATTCGTTGCTGAGCATCGTACAAATGCCTAGCGGAATTCCCGTTGGAACGCTGGCTATCGGTGCTTCTGGAGCAAAAAATGCAGGCCTGCTCGCCGCCAGAATTCTTGCGATTGGAGACATTTCTATCCGTAAGAAAATGGATAAGTACATGGCCAACCAAACGCAGGCGGTCTTGGACAACCAAAATCTGATTTAGGATCACAACGTTTCTCTTGAATTATTCTTATGGATTCCAGACTTCGAATTATTGCCCCCGGTTCTACCTTAGGAGTCTTTGGTGGCGGGCAGCTTGGTCGTATGTTCACCCACGCAGCGCAAAGGCTTGGCTATCGCGTCGTTGTATTTACAGACGAGCTTGATAGCCCCGCCGGACAAGTTGCACAAGAAACGATTCTCGGCGACTACCTTGATCCGAAAGCAGTTCGACATTTTGCTGAACGGGTCGACGTCATTACCCTTGAGTTTGAAAACATCGCACTCGAAGCGGTTGCAAGAGCAGCGGAGATAACGTTGGTTCGACCAAGCGTGCGCGTCCTAGCTGTAGCACAACACCGACTCCTAGAGAAACGAACGCTCAAGGAAGCCGGTTTTCCCGTTACACCCTTTCATGAGATCCGCACAATGGACGACATCGCGACGGCCGCATCCGAACTTGGATGGCCGCTCGTTCTTAAAACCGTCAATTGGGGTTACGACGGCAAAGGGCAGCGCCGAGTTGCCAATGCTACCGAAGCCAAAGTCACGATCGATTTATTGGGCCCAGAACCTTTGATCGCTGAAAAGTGGATTTCTTACCTTGTAGAAATCTCGGTCATCGTTGCGAGAACCGCTACTGGTGCAACTGCAGTCTACCCCATGTTTACTAACTCGCACTCCGATCACATCCTCGACGTAACGACTTGTCCCGCTGAGCCTGCATTGTCCGCTGTAGCGGCAAAGGCCGAAGCGATGGCGTTGTCCGTCGCAGACTCACTGCAATTGGAAGGTATCTTGTGCGTTGAGTTTTTTGTTTGCAGTGGAGGAGAAATCATGATCAACGAAATAGCGCCCCGCACACACAATTCGGGGCACTTGACCATTGAGGCTTGCCGAACCAGTCAATTTGAGCAGCAAGTTCGGGCAATTTGCAACTTGCCGTTGGGTGATACATCACTCATCCAACCAGCCGCGATGGCCAATTTGCTCGGCGATGTTTGGGGGGACGGTTCACCGCATTTTGAGAAGGCCATGCAGAGCCATGCAACTTACCTGCATCTCTACGGCAAGAGCGGTGCAAGGCAAGGGCGTAAAATGGGACACCTAACCAAGCTCTCTTCATCGGCCTCGACTGCGGCACAAGAAGTAATTGCAATACGAGAAGCGGTTCGTTGCTCCGAAGGTAAATTATTCTAGTCGAGGCCAACGACAGCAACCGCTTCTATTCCTTTCGGTTGGCTTCTTGAGAGATCAATCGATCTAGACGCGCGAGGACTCGGTGTTCGAGTTCATTCGAGGTCGGCGGGCTTTCGGTGGATATCGCGTCACTTGATTCTACAACGACTGTTCCAGGGCCAAGTTTGCCAAATGACTCACATAGAACTCCATTGTGTACGAAGACGCGATTTCTACCGCCCATTTTTGCGCTGTAGAGTGCTTCATCGGAACGGCGAACAAGCTTCCCAATCCGTTCGTCACTCATGATTCGAGCGACTCCAGAACTTATCGTGATTGAAATCGTTTGCCCCTCGACTTCAATCGCTTTGCCAGCGAAAGTTTGTCGGAGCCTGTCAATGACGTCAGCAGCAGGCTGCACTTCGCCATCAAATATGATCGCAAATTCTTCGCCTCCATAACGGGCTACCAGTATGGACTCATTCCTCAGTTCACGGAGGCGGGCAGACAATTCTCTTAACACAGCATCGCCTGCAGGGTGTCCGTAGGTGTCATTGATCTTTTTAAAATGGTCAATGTCGATAAGAGCCAGAGTGAATGGGTGTTTTGTCTGACGCCAATTTTCGAAACATTCGTCCATTTTTTGATCAAAGGCTTTACGGTTCGCAAGTCCTGTTAGCCCGTCCGTCCGAGCTTCGGTCAAATAGCCAGCCAACTGCTTGGTTTGCACCTCTAGTTTTTCTTCTGCAGACTCCAAACGCGTTTGCAAATGACTATTTGCGTTGACGATCCGGTTAAGCAAACGCTGTACTTCTTCTTTGGTTTGTACCTTTTTACTGTCGGCGGCATCCCTGGTAAGGGTCTGCATGGTGGACTGATAGCGAGTGAAATCGCCAGCGAAATCGTTGGTCCAACTCGTTATATTTCGGAGTGCAGCGACCATTTGTTCCTGCTGCAATGGAGACTGGCCGATACTCGGCGACATCAACCGCTTTCCCATCCAAAAGCCCAAGGCCATTCCGACGGCCAGCAGCGTGGTTCCGAAAAGCAACCCCATCAACAAATACAGTATTGGCGGCGTATTCATTCCGTGGTTTCCTCTCGAACGGACTCTGTGACCCGACTATACTTTTGCTTCCCTTCCAGACCGCTCATTCCTTTCGAAGGGGCGTTCATGGTCCCTTTGTCCGCGTGGTAGGCACTCGCGTTGGATTGCTTTGCAAACGTCGATAAGTCTTCTGTTTTGGCGACAGTCACAATTCCATTGTTGGAAATCGTAAATCCCCTTTTTCGGTCCAACTCCAGGTCAAAGCCGATTTCGAAACCAGCCGGAATACAAACGCCCTTGTCGATGATCGCGTTTCGGATTTTTGAGCGTCGACCGACCTCGACACCTTCGAATAAAATACTATCGGACACTTGCGCGAAGGAGTTGACTCGAACACAGGGGCCTAAAATGCTCCGTTCGACCTTGCCTCCACTGACGATGGTGCCAGCGCACACAATCGAGTCCAATGCCAAACCGCAACGGTCGCCATCGCCTCTCGATCCAAAAACAAACTTCGGTGGTGGTAAATTCTTTTGTTGAGTGCGGATCGGCCAACTTTCGTCGTACAGATTCAACAGCGGATCGATACCTACAAGATCCATGTTCGCTTCGTAAAACGCATCGAGAGTGCCAACATCGCGCCAATAAGCGTCCTGCTTTCGGTTTTCATCTTTAAAGGGGAAAGCAAATACGCGGTGCCGATCGATTATCGACGGAATGATATTTTTGCCGAAGTCATGGTGGCTTTTTGGGTCGTTAGCATCGTGACACAGTTGCTCGAACAAGAACCGGGTATTAAACACATAGATACCCATGGATGCTAGCGCGTGTCCTGGATCATTTGGGATAGACAGTGGGCAGGTTGGTTTCTCCTGAAAGCCAACAATACGTTGGTCCGAATCCACTTGCATTACGCCGAATTCCTTTGCCTCGTCGCAATTCACTCGGAGCGCGCCAATAGTCAGGTCGGCTTGCATATCCTTGTGGTATTGAATCATGGAGTGATAGTTCATCTTGTAGATGTGATCACCCGCTAAAATGACAAGATACTTGGGACGTTCCTTTTCGATGGCGTAAATGTTTTGATAGACAGCATCTGCGGTTCCCTGATACCAATTCTCATCGATTCGCTGTTGGGGAGGAACGATTTCGATGAACTCATCAAGCTCGCGACAAAAAAAATCACGCCATCCCAGATTGATGTGACGGTCCAGGCTCATCGCTTTGTATTGTGTTAGAACGAGCATCTTCCGCAGTCCACTGTTGAGGCAGTTGGAAAGCACGAAGTCGATGATTCGATAGTTTCCACCAAACGGTACTGCTGGCTTGGCCCGATCCCTAGTCAACGGTTCCAGGCGTGTTCCTCTTCCACCGGCCAAGATCACTGCAAGTGTATCTTTCATGTCATCCCTGTACCATTGGAACTTTTGGAGTGGATTCAGCAGGAATGCTGAATCATCAATTCAATATAGCAAAGCCCTACGGAGATGGCACCTAAACAAGGAACCATCCACAATAAGCAGTATGACGCTTGCGTGGAATATCTATGCCTGGATATCACTAAGCGTACGATCGTAAAGACGGTAGGTTTTGGTTCGGATGGTCCCTGCTCTCTCGAGCGAACCCCTAGATAGGTGATTGCTTTCGAGAACCCAGGAAAATTCCGCATTGGTAATCCCTTTGGCAATGCAATCCGGTAGCATCCTATCCAGGACGACCAGTCCAAGCCCCCATCGTTGGTACTCGGGAACGACATTGGTACTCATGACGCGGACCTTCTTTATTTTGCGACGTCCGAAAAGAAGCGTCAAAAACCCAAAGGGAAATAATCTGCCGTTTATTTTTTTGATCAATGGGTTGTAGTCAGGTAAACATATTCCAACAGCAACAGCTTTTCCATCCACTTCCACAAACGATGTCAAAGTCGGATCGATGAGCAACTTCAGGGATGCGCCAATACTATGGCATTCCGCGTCGCTCAAAGGGACAAAGCCCCAGGTTCCCAGTAAGGCTTCGTTGTAAATTTTCAAAAACAGTTTGACTTCGTCGCCAAATTTTTTCTTGTTAGCAGCACGTAACGTGACGTTGAATCTACGCTTGACCTCCTCAATAACGAATTTAAGCTTAGGGTCGATTGTCTTTAGCATTTCTAGGTTGCCTTCATAGGCATAGAGATCTTGCGTCTTTTCAAAACCAAAGCCTTTGATCAATTTGTCGTAATAGGGCGAATTGTACGTCATCATAAACGTCGGTGGAGTATCGAAACCGTCAACCAGCGTCCCTAGTTCGTAATTCAGCGAAGGATTGCACGGTCCACGCACGTCGTCCATACCTTCGCTTTTCAGATAACGACTCGCCTCCATCAGCAGTAGATTGGCTGCGTGCTGATCGTCGATACAATCAAAGAAACCAAAGAATCCACGTTTTTCGCCGAAGCGTTTGTTGTGACCATGATTGATAATGGCGGCGATTCGACCGACTACTTCGCCGTCCTTTCGGATAATAAACGTTCGGCACTTTGCGTTCTCATAAAACGGGTGTCTGCGAAATCCGACCAGCTCCTCTTGATTCATTCGGATAGGAGGAACCCAATTGGGATCGTTTTTGTACAATCTCCAAATAAAATCCATGAATTCGCGTTTATGGCGGCGATCTTCGACTCGAACAACTTCGTAGTTGGAACTCATGGATTCACATGGTTGACGTGAGAACAGGGAATCGCGTAATTATTAGTACGGCACTATTGTTGATTATTGTCGCTGAATTGAGACGCCTTGGAATGGCACTAGCCTATACAATCCTTCGGTGAGGACCTGCTGCACCCCATTATTGAAGACTTTGATTGGCTTGGGCGGAACGATGATCAGATCGCCATCGCGAAGCCAAATTTCATCGGACGGATTGGGCCGTTTTCCAAT
>JAYVBW010000498.1:0-9702 GCA_043750255.1 Pirellula sp. | reverse complement strand
AAGTACAAATTCGCTCCTACCCAAAACACAAAAAGGAATTCAAAAAGTTACCATTTTTTGAATCGGCACTTGCCAAAGATTAAGACCGTCGCTGACCCCTACGAGTTCCCCCAAATGAACAGAAAAATGATAAGATAACAGCACCCGAAGTAGGCATGTCAATACCAACTTTTCATCAGGTCAGCGTAAGGCTACCTCGCTCGTCTCAGAACTTCTTGCTGCTCGGCTTTGATGCGATCGATCCGCTGTTGATCCTTGAGGTTTTCTAGTCGCTGATTTTCTAATTTTCGCTCGACTGCCTCGCGTTCCAGTTTCTGAGATTCCAGCCGTCGCTCCCATGCGATACGTTCGAGCCGCTGTTGTTCCTTGAGGTTTTGCTCTTTCTGGTCCGCGATTTTGCGTTCGTACGCTTGGTGCTCAACTCTCTGCTGCACTTTGCGAGCATCCAATAGCTGAGTTTCTTTCTTCTGTTGCTCTTTCAAACCGTCCGTATAATCCTGCCATTGCCGGGTGGTTGGGTGGTCTGGCACCGTGCTAGCCGATCTCGAAGCGGCAATTGCGATCCTTTTGCGTCCCTCATTGATGTTGTCTTGCTTCTGCTGCTCTTTTAGGTTCGCTTCTCGCTGATTTTGTAACTTTATTTCCTCTTTTCGAATCGCTTCTTTCTGGTCCGCGATCTTGCGTTCATGGGCTTGGTTTTCAAGTTTCTGCAGTTCTTTCAGGTTGGCTTCTCGCTGATTTTGAAGTTTTGTTTCATCATCTCGGATGGCCTTTTTCTGATCCTCGATCTTGCGTTCTAGGGCCTGATTGTCGAGCTTTTGCTGATTCTTTAAGTTCGCCTCTCGCTGGCTTTCTAGTTTTAACATGTCATCTCGGACAGCCTTTTTCTGGTCTTCTAGTTTGCGCTCTAAGGCTTGATTGTCCAATTTCTGCTGCTGTAGTTTCTGCTGCAGTTTCTGGTCTTCGAGTTTGCGTTCTAGAGCGTGATTGTCCTGCTTCTGTTGCTCCCGTTTTCGCGCCTCCTTCTGATCTTCGAGTTTGCGATCGTTTGTAATGCGTTCCTGCTTTTGCGAGTCCGTTTGTGCGTAAACACTGCTGCTCAACGACAGGAGCATCGCAGCGGAGAGGATTCTAAGGTGGTGATAGTATTGCTTCATGATTTTCATGCCTTGATATTGTGTTGCATTACCAGATTGGATTGGATTGAAAAACAGTGGCCAGATTCATTCAGGCTCATCTTTTACAGCCGAACGCTTCTCGCCCTTTTCGCTTTTGAGATCGAGTTCGGGTTTTCCCCTGCGGAGAGTTGTCTTACCGGTCCAGGTTTGGCCCAACTCCCCATCCTTTAGTACTATGCCTCCATCCTGATCGGACCAAGTGCCACTCAGAACTTGAGGTGGATCCGCTACCAGTGTGTAAGACCACTGGAAATTCTTGTCCGGGAGAATGGTCAAAGTTCCCGACTCGTTGGCCCCTCCATCTTCTTTAACCACGAGCCATTTGCCGATGAAGGGATTGGGTTTCCATTGGGTTTTTCCGTCGGTCTTGGCACCTTTAAGTCTTGCCTTGTCCACATTCTCTGCGTTGCTTAGATCGGCACCTCGAAGGTCTGCGTCACGGAAGTCGACCCCCTCTGCATTCCCAAGGATCAGACAGCCGCGAAGATCCGCATGATGAAATGACAAACTGCCGCTGGTCTTCTCTTGACTAGCCTTGGCCAGAGAGTTGATCGCATCGATCTGCTCGAATGTGAACCCCTTCTCTCGAAGACCGTCGGTCGTGATGAGTGTGGCTCGGGCAAGATGGATTTCGGTGCCAGCAAGTTTTGCATGCAAAGCCTTGGCGTCGGTAAAGGATGCCGATCTTAAGTTAGCACCGGTGAAGTCCGCCCCTTCCAAATTCGCACGATTGAAACTCGCGTTCTCCAGATTGGCGTTGAGGAAGCTCGCGTTCTTTAAAGTCGCATTTGCAAAGTTAGCAAATTTGAGGTTGCTGTCGTCGAATTTTGCTTTGTTAAGGTTTCCATCTTTGAAGATGGCATTGGCGAGATCCTTACCTGAGTAGTCTTTTTCGGTTGCCGCGTTGGTCAACACGAGAATCAAGGGTAGGCCTGCCTTGCAGAGCCAAATGGAAAGGGCTTGTATATTCATGAGACTGTGCATTTCTTTTTTGTAAACTCTGGAGCCTTCATAGAACCTGATTCACCAAGCGACACAAGGCCACCGGGGGCTTCAGGCGTTGAAGACAGTCGTTTTAGCCTTCCGACCATGCTTCCGATGGGACAATCCCATCGGGGGAGCATTTTTAGAAAACGACGAATCTGACTGGAGATGAAGCTGGGACAATCCCCAACTATTTTTTGATTTTTGGTTCCGGCTTGGCTTCGTTTTTTGGTTCCGGCTTGGCGGGGGGTTCAGGCTTGCCCAGCACCATGCCGTTGGCTACGGGATCGAAGCCATCGGGAAATGATGTGTCCTCGTCATAGAACGCACCTTTCCATCGAAGGTTATTAGAGAACTTAGCTGCCCGAAGGTTTGCGCCACGCAGATCAGCACCGCTGAAATCGCAATTGCCAAAAACGCCGCTGATTTTTGATTTCTTGAGGTTCGTCCCTCGCAGTTTTGTTCCCGTATTCAAGGTTAAGGATACGCCCTCGAGATTTGCTTTGGTCAAATTTGCATCGTTGAACGAAGCTTGTCCCTCTGTTTCTCGCAAGTCGGCTTCTGTTAAATCAGCCTCATAGAAACTGGTCGATTTGATGCTAGCACCTTTGAAATTCGCCTTCTTTAAACTCGACTTATGGAAACTGGCACCATCAAGAATCGCGTCCGAAAAGTTGGCGCGGTTTAACGATTTTTGTGAGAAATTTGCGTTGGGAAGGTCTTGGTCGTGTTTGTCTTCGTCATCACCACGAAGGACCAAGGCGGCACACAGCCAAATGGAGCATGACAGGATCGCGATTTTGTTTTTCATCATCTGAGCTTTCACTAAAGTGTTTTGAAATAGGATTGGTCGCCACGTAGCATGGCATACTTACTAATAACTTCCAGCCGAATTCGTGTGACATCGATTGTTGGCATGTTCAACCGAAAAAGCAGGAATCGCTGCAATTGAGAAGCCAAGAGTAGACAACAAGTCAAATGCCATTGACAGTCACATTCGATCGATTGGTTGTTGAACTGTGGCTGGGATTCATCATGGCGATTTTGGTTCAGATGGAACCGGAGCGGCATTCTTCGAAATCGGTGCTGTTGGTTGCGTGGCTTGAGGCAATTCCTTGGTCACTTTAACTTGCTCACCTTTGATCGAAACGAGATGCCCTTTGAGTCCTACGAACTGCATCTTGTGTGTGATCAACATTGGGCCGTTCCTGCCAACAACCTGATGCTCAATATTGAGAAACTCCCCTTTTCCGCTTGAATCAAATTCAATACGTACAGTTTCCAGTTCAATCGAAATGACTTCGCCACACAAGGATCGCATTCTTGCGAAGATGTTAGCGAAAAGCTTCGAACCCTTTTCTTGGGTCTCCGGATGGAACATATCGATTGCAGCGGCATCTTCGTTCGCAAAAATGTGACGGATCATGGTCTGGCACTGCGGCGAATAGAATTCGCCAAAGGACTTGAGAATGCCGTTTTTGTTGGCCACAAGTTCGTCGAATAATTTGCTGTTCAGTTTGTTGACTTCGGGACTTTCTAACACAAATCCTAGAATGGCTCCGTCAAACATCAGTACTTCGATCGATAACGATCCCCGTTCGCACTCTGGCTTGGCGTCATATTGCTGCGAACCAACTTCCTCTCCCGCTTTGATTACGATCGAGTCCTTTGAAGGCAGGCTGATTCTTCCGTGACTGTTTGCGGCAAGGCGTAACGTAAAGTCGATTAGGACTCCATCTAGGATCTGCTTTAGCTCCGGCCTAAGCTTCGCGATCAATCCAACACTGTCTTGTCGATTGACAAAATCGATGACCATCTGGATTGGCTCGCTGGACAAGGGAGTTACCGCAGGCACTCGGCTGGATGATGCGGCGTCGAGAAAGGTTCCGTAGATGAACTCAGCGAGTGTAATGCGACTGTCTTCGTTGACATCAAAGCTGGCCATGTAGTTGCCTTCTGTCCCCGTAAGCATGTTGTCCTTGTTGATGTCGATTAGGTGGAAGCGTCGTGTTGCCTCATTCTCAAGTTCCTCGGGAGTCATTGCTCCAAGTGCATTGCGGCTTGACGCCATCCCTTTCAGAAATTCAGCCAAAGGAATGCGGCCATCGCCATCGAGGTCGGTAAACTCAAAACCGGCGATCTCCGTACCAGAAAGTCGAGCGTCGTGATTGCCATCGCGGTCCCCAAAGATAGCTCGATCTTGCGCTGCGACACGGTCTTGTTGGCTTGCAACCGCGGCATCAAATTCTTGCCTCGTGATTTCCCCACCTTTTGTTGCTTCGCCATATGGCTTGAAGAATGCAGCTTCACGCCCGCTCAAAACTCCATCTTCGTTCTTGTCTAGCAAACTGAAGAAATCACCACCGAATGCCATCGGAGTGACGGTTATCGCAGATTCGCCACCCAATACTGCGACAATGCTGAAAAGAAGAGTGATTACGTAATACAATGGAGATCTGAGTGACATGCGATTACTTTCTGTTTACAATGGAGTCGTTTGTCGCCCGCGTGTCGAGCTACTTCCTCAATCACCGTCTGCAAAGTTTTAGTGACACACCTTTTCGAAGATTTTGGCAGCGCCGTTCAGGAACCCGTTTCTTTGTGGATTGGGCAATTGGCAGCGGCAGACCAGGATGCCGCGGGTAAACTTTGGCAACACTTTTGTCAACGTTTGATGGTCTTTGCGCGCAGTCGTATGAGTCCTAGCACGCGTCGTATCTATGACGAAGAGGATGCGGCATCCAGCGCTTTTCGAAGCCTTTGCCGGGGAATTGAGGCTCAGCGGTTTCCAGATCTAGGGGATCGCGGCAATCTTTGGGCATTGTTGGTCGTTATTACGAGTCGCAAGATTTCGAATCGGTATCGCTTTGAGCATCAGCAAAGGCGAAACGCCCGCCAAACGCTCTCCGATTCAATGCTTCAACCTAGTGATGCAACGAACCTCAACATCTTGGAGTCACTCCCGTCGCACGAACCAACCCCCGCCTTTGCAGCGGAAGTGGCTGATATGTCTGAATATCTCATGACGCTGCTGCCTGATGCGGACCTCAAACAACTCGTTTTGCTCAAGATGGAGGGGCACACCAACGAAGATGTTGCAGAATCGATGAAGGTGACCCGTCGAACCATCCAGCGAAAACTAGAAAGAATTCGCCGGCTTTGGCTTGAGTCAACGGATCTGCTAAGGCCAACAAACATCTGACGACTTTTTATTGTCACGCGTTCTTCTCAAACGGTGATTGAGTAGAGTACAAGGCTGGGAACTCTTTTCCACGGTAAGCTCATCCCCTATGAAATTATTTGATCCGGAGTTTTCAGAACTTTCAACCGAGCTGCTTGCCGAAATAGACAGGCTATGCGGTGAGTACGAGTCTAGGCGAACGCAAGGCGAAAACGTTTCCATTGTGGAATTCTCGCAAACTGCTGCTCAGACGATTCAAATGCCGCTTCGAATGGAATTGATTCGAGTCGAAATGGAAATCCTCGATACATGGGACCAATTGGCGTCACCAGACGGCATGCTGAAGCGATTTCCTGAACTCATAAAATTCGTGCAGCTTCAATGGGAAATTTTAAAAAACAGGACAAGATCGCAACCACGGATCAAGCCGAACAGTGATACTCTAGTCTCGGCTAACTACGGCGGCAGCACGCATAACGAAGGGCGTGCGGAGCTGCCCTCGCCCCCATTTGATGTCGAGCTTCCCGCGTCGAAAGAAGATCCGTCGCCGCGTTTCCAAATCGTTAGAAACCTTGCCCAAGGTGGCATCGGTACAGTCTTTGTCGCTTTTGACCGTGATCTTCAGCGGGAAGTTGCGATCAAGGAATTGAAAAGGAAGTTTGCCAACGATCGGGCTGTAGTCCAACGATTTGAAGCTGAAGCCACGGTGACAGGCAATCTCGAACATCCCAATATCGTTCCGATTTATGCGACCGGAGTTCGATCCGATGGGCGTCCTTTTTATGCAATGCGATTGATTCGCGGCCGATCGATGCAGGTCGCGATCTCGGAACTTCATCATCAACAAGGCATCGCATTGGACTTTCGCCGAGATGCCGCTGCACGTGACTTACTGCTCCGCTTCATCACCGTTTGCCGAGTGATTGGATTCGCCCACAGTCGCGGCATTTTGCATCGCGATTTGAAGCCTAGCAATATCATGGTCGGTGACTTCGGAGAAACACTGGTCGTCGATTGGGGACTGGCCCGAAAATACCATACTACCATCCCAATAGAACGGTCTCCGCATCCAACTTCCAACGCTTCACCTCGCGAACTCGAAAACACCTTGTCGGGGACCATCATTGGTACGCCTGGATACATGAGTCCTGAGCAGGCAATGGGGCGCAATGAAGATGTTTCCGTTGCCAGCGACATTTATTCTTTGGGCGCGACGTTGTTCCATATTTTGACCAACAAAATCCCTTACATCCATACTGGGATTCAGATACAGAAGCAAAGCAATTTTGACGTTTCGGTCCTTAAACCTGCGCATCCCATCGATACCGATGTTTGCATCGAGCATGTGTTGAAGTATGGTAACGAACTCTCATTAAACCAATTCGGTGCTTTTCCCGCACCGCTGGACGCGATCTGTCGAAAGGCGATGAAGTACGAAGCTACAGCTCGCTACGCGCGTGCCGAATTGCTGGCCTCCGATCTCGAAGCTTGGCTCGCAGACGAACCCATTACTGTACTGGCCGAATCCCGTTTTCAGAAAATGCGACGATGGGCAAAATCGCACCCGACCCTCGCTGGCGCAGGGCTTAGCGGCATTTTGATCACGTTGTTGGCCATGGGGATCACGCTGAGCATTCTTTCGTTTAAGAATGAATCCTTAAGTCGTGCCAACAGTCGTGAGCAAGAGGCTACAAGAGAGGCCATAGCCAGCGCAGCAAGTGCCAAGAAAAATGCTGCAGAGGCAGTTCGTCAGCGGCAACGCGTGCTCGGCATTCTCAATACTTTCCTGGTAGATGTCCAACGAGGTTTGGCGAATGTACCGGGTAGCGCATCCGTACAAAGAAACGTACTGACGACCGTGCTTAACAAACTGGGTGAGGTGTCGAGCGAATTTGGTGACGACAACAACGCGGACCTGAGCAATGCCATGGCACTTATCGACCTTGGCGATCTGCTTTCTCGCGTAGGTACCAAGGACGTCAAGCTCAATTTAACTCTTTGGAATCAACAAACCTCTTCGCCTCTCGAAGCTGCTAGTCTCATGTACGCCGAGGCGATGAAGGTCGCAAAGCGTTTGGAGTCTCAAGAGGGTGTGGATTCCCGTCGAATCGTGGCTGTTATTCAGCTAAAACAGGCAGAAATTTTCTGGCAGACCGCACGCTCCGGCGAGGCTCTCGAATTGCTCGGTACTTCGCTGTTGATGCGTCGAGTCATACTAGCGGAAGTTCCTGAATCCGTTGAAGCAGCGATTGACGTCGTAAGGGCTATCGATCAAATCGGCCAGATTCATTTGCAAAACTACGATTATACAAAAGCACGAATTGAATATGGCGAAACTCAAGAAATCCTACAGCGACTGACAAAAAGAGTGCCCCGGGACAATGAAATCAAACGACTGCTCGGTCTTTCGCTATCCAGAATGGCAGATATTGCGGTTCATGATGGAGATCTCGATACTGCGGCATCGTTGTACGATCAGGACCTGGCGATCGCGACGGAACTTTATCTGGGACAACCCAACGATGCGACAGCCAAGCGCGACCTGTGTGTCTCACTCGATCGAGTTGGCAACATGCTGGCCAATCGAGGGCAAATCGAAAAGTCGTTGGACGCTTATCTCGAATCACGCCGTTTGCGAGAGGAGTTGCACGCCGCCGAACCATCGGACGTAAAGTCGACCCGCGATCTGATGGTTTCCTACATGAAAGGAGGCGACACTTGGATGTTGCTTAAAAATGTCGTTTCAGCACAAATCGATTATCAAAAGGCACTAGCTCTCGCAGACGAATTGGCTCGCAACGATCCGCAGAATGCGACGGCACGGCGATTTCAGTCGATGTCGGCAGAAGTCCTGGCTGATGTTGCAATCTCGCAAGCACAACTCGACGATGCACTCCGCTATGCAAATCGGTCCTTGGACATCAGCCTTGAACTCGCCGCAAAGGATCCGACAGATGGCCAAATGCAGCGAGATCTGTACATCTGCTATGCGAAGGTCGCGAAAGTGTATTTGGCTCGAAAAGACTATGAGGCGTGCCTGAAGCAATTAGATCTCGCTTTGAATGTCGTCAAGATTGCGTACGAGCAACAACCAGAATCGTTGCAGGCGATCAAAGATCACAACTCCGTGTTGCTCAGGATAGCTGACGCGCACTTTGAAGCTGGCGACGCTGCGTCCGCCGTAAAAGAATGCGAGTCCGTCATTCTGATCCATGAAGCGATACCAGAAGCCAATCGCCAAGACGCAACCTTGAGACGCCGACTCGCCAACACCTACATCATGCTTGGGAGAGCTTTGTTCGCTGATAACCAGAGAGCAAAAGCGCTCCAGTCACTCCAGCACGCCCGAGAGTTGACCCAATCCATGATCGACGAGGGGGTCCGGGTGGAACAAATGCGATTGGACCTGGCGGAGATCGACACTTTCATTTCTTCGATGGATGAAAAGGACTAGGCGTAAAGCAATCATGCTGCGGGGAGGGCTTCGCCTGGGTCAGGCTCGGGATTCGGGATTCAGCGGGATGACTCAATCCAAATCGATAGGACAATTTCCGCAACGTTGCAGAAGTATAACGACGACACAAATAGGCTGCCATATCCCGACCTGCCGTTCCGCTCCGAAATCCCAAGTTTTCATCTGCACTTACCGCGTACTGCGACGCAGTCGTTCCAAAAATCGAAGCCACTGAAACGGGGTTGGCACTTCGGACACGGCGTCGGTGCAATACCGGGTCGTCTCCTTCCGCCATCGATAAGACTCGTCTAAGAAAGTCCTCGCCGCCATAGACCCAATCGCGTAGACGATCGATTCTCGGATCGACGGAATCGATCAATCCGTCTTTCACAAACCGGCGATACGCAGACGTCGGATCGATGCCTCCGTTGCGTCCCGACCAATACCGATGGTGTTCATCCTAGGCAACCCAATCCAGCCGCTGGCTTTTGCGAGCATAGCCGCCGAAACTGCTATAGGGATATGCCTCTGGTGTATCGCTAAGCGGCTTGTTTCCATGACAGGGGTTCAAGTGAATATATCGGCTCAAGTTCCAATAGTATCCCTCGTCTTCAACCGGGAACGCTTTGTAGCGTCCCTGAAACAAGAGTCCAGTCGGTCGATTTCGTTTAGCGTACCAGTTCGCATATCCCGAAAGCCAATGCTGCATACCTCGGCACAAATTTGGCTCGGGCGTTTTGATCAGCGCATGAACGTGATTTGGCATCCAACAAAACGCCAGCACGATCCAGCCACTCCGGGGAACTTCGTTGCTCAATCCTTGCGCAAATCGCTCCTAGTGTCCATCATCGTGAAACAACGTTTGACGCCCGTCTCCGCAAGTCACCAAATGATATATCGCACCG
>JAYVBW010000497.1:0-3546 GCA_043750255.1 Pirellula sp. | reverse complement strand
CCTGTTCCAAGTAGCCGAGTACTACCATAGCCAACTCAAGGACAGTCAAGATGCAATTGAATATCTCAAAAGTCGTGGTCTCGACAACGCCGAAGCGATTACCAAATTCAAAATTGGCATCAGCAATAGAACACTTGGCTTGCGTATCCCCAGCAAGCAAGTCAAAGCTGGAAAAGAACAGCGAGCCAGGCTCGAAGCATTGGGCGTGATGAAAGAAGCCACCGGCCATGAAGCGTTGCGAGGTTGTATTACGTTCCCAGTTCTGTTGAGTGAAAACAAAGTCGGTGAAATCTACGGACGTCGATTCACGCGAGCGCCAGAGAATCAACGCCACTGGTACTTATCCGGTCCGCACGTGGGCGTATGGAATGCCGAAGCGTTCCAAGCCTCCAAAGAAATCATCCTGTGCGAGAGTGTCATTGATGCGTTAACGTTCTGGATCGCCGGATTCCGCAACGTCACATGTTCGTACGGCAACCAAGGCTTTACGGAAGAGCTTTACCAAACGTTCATCAAAAGTGGCGTCGAAGTCTGTTGGATCGCTTGGGACAACGACGAAAAGAGCAACCCCTTAGCGTTGCAGCTAGCCGAACGCCTCATGGCGCAAGGCATCAAGTGCATGCGTATCGTTTACCCAGGCAAGATCAAAGATGCGAACGAATTCGCAATGAAAGTCAAAGATGGCAACGGAACTGCGCACGGTTCGTTGTCGATGCTCATGCGCAACGCTGAATGGCTAATGCCTCAAGATATCGACGTAACGAAACGATTCGTTCCCAAGCACGACGCACAAGCTAGTGAAATGACTGCTCCTATCGCAGCGCCAACACAGCCAGCACCTAAAGAAGAAAGCCAACCAGCAACCGGCGCCAGCTTGCCAGTTACGCTTCCAACTTCTGCAATCGTAGACGAACCAAAAAAACTTCTTCTTTTAGGTGCTAATACGTTGGAAGCGGCAACGCCAATAGAATCGAACCAAACGACGGTTCCGGTTAAGGTGCCAACGGCCACACTCGAAGCGCAAATCAAAGACAACGAAATCATCATTCCGATTGGAAACCGCAGTTACCGCATTCGCGGCCTGGCTCGCAACACCAACGGCTTCGACTCAATGAAAGTCAACGTACTCGCTAGAAAAGGCGAAGCGTTCTTCGTCGACACACTCGATATCTACGCGGCCCGTGGGCGCAACGCATTCATCAAGGAAGCGGCACGCGAATTAGCACTTGAAGAAGAGATCATCAAACGCGACCTTGGCAAAGTTCTCCTCAAACTCGAAGAGATTCAAGACTCACTCGCTATGCAAATCATCGAATCCAAAAAGATCGAGATTACCGAAGCGGACAAAGCCAAAGCCCTCGAACTGCTCAAGTCCGACCGGCTTATCGAGCGCATCTTGGCAGACTTCGACGCATGCGGCGTGATTGGCGAACAAACCAACAAACTGTTTGGCTACATCGCAGCCACAAGCCGCAAACTTGATAAGCCTCTAGCGATGATGGTTCAGTCATCGTCCGCTGCGGGGAAATCCTCACTCATGGATGCGGTTCTAGGCTTCATGCCACCGGAAGAGCAAATCAGCTATTCTGCCATGACTGGGCAAAGCCTGTTCTACATGGGCGGAATGAATCTCAAGAACAAAATCCTCGCCATCAGCGAAGAGGAAGGGATTCGCCAAGCGGCCTATGCTCTAAAACTCTTGCAGAGCGATGGCAAACTAACCATCGCATCAACCGGCAAAGACCCGGGCACCGGTCGCATGGAAACGCAGGAATACCATGTGGAAGGCCCTGTGATGCTGTTCCTAACGACAACGGCCATTGACGTTGATCCTGAGCTTATGAACCGTTGCACCGTTCTAACAGTCAACGAAGATCGGGAACAAACCGCAGCCATCTTGCAACAGCAACGCAAGGAAGAAACGCTCGAAGGAATGCAATCGCATCATCGAAAGATCGTCATTCGTGCGATTCACCACAACGCGCAGCGATTACTAAGACCGTTGGGCGTAGTGAATCCATTCGCAGAAGAGCTCGGCTTCCTCGATAGCCAAACACGATTCCGACGGGACCACAAGAAATACTTAACGCTCATTCGCGCCGTAGCGTTGCTGCACCAATACCAACGCGAGATCAAAACGACCACAATCGAAGGGCAAGTACTCGAATACATCGAAGTTACGCATCAAGATATTATCCTAGCCAACCGGTTAGCGGATGCGGTTCTAGGCCGAAGCATTGACGAGCTATCGCCACAAAGCAGGCGGCTCCTATGGCAACTGATTGAACTGGTTCGCGAAGAGATTGAAATCAAGCAACTGTTTCAAAACGAAGTGCGATTTACCAGGAAGCAAATCCGCGATCGCTATGGCTGGGGGCAAACTCAATTGAAACTGCACCTCGATAAGCTCGTCGAGATGGAATACGTGATGTCGCACAAAACCGGCGCAAGGTTGGTGGAATACGAGCTCTTGTACGACGGGCGCGGGCGCGAGGGCCAGCCAACGCTACCGGGGCTCATTGACCCGAGCAAGAAAGGCCCATCAACGTTACCACTTACGATACCATCATCGGCCCTAAATGAACCATCATCGGCCCAAAACGGTTCAATATCGGGTCCAGACAATAGTTCATCGGGTGAACATCGCCCCAACATCGGGCCAATGTCCAACGAAGAAAAGCCAATTCTACCCAATGAAAACAAGGGCCAAGACGATATGAACGCAAAAACATGAAAACGCACAACAGGGAGCAACGTAAAAACGAGTGAATCGTAAACGTAGTTCGACATAGACGTAGATCGAAGATCAACGTCACTAGCAAAAACCTCAACGGCTTTGAGTCGCGCAAGCGATCCAAAGCCGTTCGCATTGGCACTCACCGTTTAACCCGCGTAGCGGCGGGCACTCAATGAACATCCGAACCCAACCCATTCAAAGGAACCATCATCATGGCACGCAAAGGCCACCGTAAAACCGCGCAACCACTCGATAGCGTTACCGACCGATTCGGCTGGCAAAGCCTCTTAAACGCACACATAGCGGCCCTGGAAGTTAAGAACTTCGCACTGGCAACGATTGGCCAGCGCACCAAATACATTCGATGGTTCGCGCTGTGGTGCATAGAACGCGGAGCAACCAAGCCAGGCGATGTCGTTAAAGCACTTGTCGAACGATACCAACGCTATCTCTACAACCATCGGGATGCCAAAGGCAAACCACTCTCTTTCCCAAGCCAACACAAACATTTATCGCACTTGAAATCATTCTTCAGTTGGCTCGCCAGGCACAACCACATTCTGTTCAATCCAGCCAGCGAACTCGAATTACCCAAGATCGGTCACCGACTACCCAAAGCCATCTTGAGCGCAGCTGAAGCCGATAAGGTCATCGACCAACCGGACGTCAACGACGCATGCGGATTACGAGACCGCGCCATGCTCGAACTCTTGTACTCATGCGGAATTCGCCGCCGCGAGCTTGCCGAACTCAAGCTTTACAGTTTCGACAGGGACCGCAAAACGCTCATGATCACGCAGGGCAAAGGC
>JAYVBW010000496.1:0-1531 GCA_043750255.1 Pirellula sp. | reverse complement strand
GGATGGGATTTTTGTTACTCTAGTTTCAAGACGCGTGCCTTTGCCAAATTTGAAAACGCTTTCGAGTCCGACAATTGCCTCCGAATTGGCTGATTCGGCCGTAATTGGCCAAAGTGCGACGGAAGAAACCGTCGCAACTTTCTATTGAGTGCAGCTATTGGCTGGACCGTCTTCGACTATAGTAGCTTGAGTTCCCATTTCAACGAAAGCAGCGTCGCAATATGCAACATTTGGACCATCTTAAAAACCTTGTGATTATGGCTTCCGCAGACGGAAGCTTGGCCGAACGCGAAATAGCCCTGTTGGTGGACCGGTGCGGCGAAATGGGGCTTGATGAAGCCGACTTAGGTAGGGCCGTCTCCTATGCCTTGAGCGATGAAGCGGCCCTCAAGTTGCCTACGGAAAAGAAAGAGCAAATCGCCATGCTTTCGGATTTGGTTCGCATTATGGCCGCTGACGGAAAGTTAAGCGAAGTTGAAAAACGACTCTTTGCATTAGCCGCCGCGAAAATGGGAATTGAACGAGTAGAGCTCGATGAATTAATCGATAAACTTGTTGGAAAAATAAAAAAGTAAGTCAATCGAGCTGTCTGCTTTATAGGTTCTCGATGAGCATATGCCTGTTATGTAGTTGTCAACATTCCCTACTCTGGCGTCGATCTTTTTTAAGCTCTGTATCAAAAACTTGCTGGATGATTGACCGCTTTGGGATGCCACTGATTGCTGAATAAATGCGATGCTCTAAAGGGAGCCACGAACGACAAACACCATTTAGGACAAAGAACCACATGACGATCCATTGCAAAAACTTCGCGACAACAGGCATCTTGATCCTTGCGATCAACATCCTCGCAATCAACGGTTTCGCCGATGAACCTAAAAAAACTCTGTCCGACCCGATCAAGGTCGCGTTATGGAACAAACACGCTCCGAATGGCGACAATAGCTTCGAACCGTCAGAGACCTGGATCACTGTGCATCGCCCCGAAAAAGGTAATGGGGCAGCGGTCGTAATTTGCCCTGGCGGTGGTTACGGCGGCTTGGTCACCGGTGCCGAGGGGCACGGTATTGCAACTTGGCTGAACAGTCACGGCATCACTGGAATCGTTTTGGAATATCGTCTGCCGAAAGGACGCGCAATGGTGCCACTGCTGGATGCCCAACGAGCCATGCGGACGGTTCGATCGCGCGCTGGCGAATGGTCTATCGATCCAAATCGGATCGGCATCATCGGATTTTCCGCCGGTGGCCATTTGGCATCCACTGCAGGAACCCACTTTGATCTTGGAATACCAAATGCAACGGATCCCTTGGAACGGACCAGTTGTCGGCCCGATTTCTTGATCCTGATTTATCCCGTGATCATGTTTAATGAAAAAACACATCAGGGGTCCATGAAGAATCTGTTGGGAGCGAACCCGTCGCCGCAGCAGGTCGAATGGTTTTCGAGTGAAAAGCAAGTGACGTCGACAACGCCACCCACTTTCTTGGCGCACGCTCAAAATGATCGGGTCGTCCCACCGGATCATAGC
>JAYVBW010000495.1:0-2168 GCA_043750255.1 Pirellula sp. | reverse complement strand
GCCTTTGCGAGCGATTTGCCGGGCCAGAAGTTTCGCCAATTGTTTGACGACGCTTTATCGGTTGGCACCTTTTCGCTCTCTTCGCTGTTGATAACTTGTGCACCGGCGAGGAGATCTGTTAACTGTTGCACAGCCAGCGTGATCGCAGCTTTGGGAGCTTGCTCCATCAACGGCTGTCCGTTGTTTCGCATTTCCACCATGGTGCGATAGTCGTTTGGAATTTGGAAGAAGACCTCTCGACCGATCGTTTCTCGCGCTTTCTTAAGGCTGATCTGCCCGCTTTCCAATCCGACACGATTGACAACGACTTTGACCTTGTCTCGGATGTTGTCCATTTGCTGAAGGCTCATCAACAACCGTACCATGTTGCGCAAGCACGGTAAGTCGAGTTGAACGATCAACACAATTTCATTGGACAATTCCAACGCGGTGAGGTCGACTTGCGAGTACGATTTCGAGACGTCCATCACGATATGGGAAAACGAAGCCCGGAGGAGTCCGCAGACTTTTCGCAAACTATCGGAAGTAATCAATTCCAAGTCTTGCAATTGCACCGGGCGGGGCAAGAGGTACAAGCCTGAGGAATGCTTAGTCAGTGATTTGCGGAGCAATTGAAAGTCCAACCGAGCGACGTTTTCGGTGACGTCCACGAGGCTATAGTCAGGAATGGTATCCAGGAATACGTCAGCATCACCCAAGGCCAAGTCCAAGTCGACGAGTGCAACCGTGTTTTCCGGACGCATCGCTAGATTGCAACCGATGTTCACTGCTATCGACGTGCAACCTACACCACCGGTCGCCCCAGCGACTGCAATGATCCGGCAACCCCGAGCTCTACCGTCGGTGCCACTGCCATATTTAGATTGCAAAACGCGTTCAATCGCAACATGAAGCTCTTCCAATTCACATGGAAAGGGCAGGAACTCTTTCGCCCCGGCACGAATCGTTTTAAGAATAAGCTGACCGTCTGTACTTTTCGAAAGAGCAATCAGAGAGCAATCGGGTGAACTGACTCGCAGTTTTTCCATCAACATTAGAGCTCGATCGGGGTTGCCATCGAGAGAGATAATCGCCGCGTCCGGTTTGGATTGCTCGACCACGTCGGCAAAAAAATCATAGCGCGAGCATTCCGCATCTAGCCAGACGATGTCCATGCCAAGCAACATGCCTTTGAGGCTATCGCGAGACTGGTCGTTTGGATCGACGATGGCTGTTCTTAGTACATTGCTCATTTAGATTCAGCTTAAGCTTAGCGTTGGAAACGGTCACGCGGCGTTAGAAATGTTATCGACAGATTAGCGACGAACAGGAACTGTTCGTGCGGCTGAAACGCCACCTTGACCGGCGGTTTGATTTTTAGTACCCGCAGTGTGGATTGGTGCTTGATTGCGTTTTTGACCGTTAGTGGCCGTGCCGCCAATAGCAGTTCCATTCGGAGAAGAGGCATTGTTGTAAAGGATTTGCGGCTCTTCGTTGGGTGGACAGTATTTTGGTGGGCAGTTGCCCTGTGGCGCACAACCCGGTGGAACTTCGATGTATCCATTACCATACAATTCCTTTTCAAGTGGACTGTTGCTGTTAAAGCCAGGACCTCCAACAGGTACCTCGTGTGCATCCATCGCACCTGCAAAGTTCGGGGTGACCATAATTAGTAGTTCCACTTCGTTTTGCACTTCACGATTGGTGCGAAACAACGCTCCTAGGTAAGGTACGTCGGACAAGAACGGTAATCCTATGGATTCCGATTCGGTGCGGATTTGCAACAGTCCAGCGAGGGCAAGTGTTTGGCCTGCTCGCAATTCAACCGCAGTGTCGACGAAACGACTTCGAATTCCTGGTACACTCGTACCATTGATCGTGACGCTTCGGCCTGGGTCAATTTCACTGATGGTCGGTCGTACTTCGAGCCATATGCGACTATCACCACGCACTTTAGCTACGAAATCGAGTCGTGTTCCGAATTCCCGAAACTCGATGCCAACTTGACCAAGTCCCGCCGGAACGATAATGGGGAATTCACCTCCTGAATTGAAGCTCGCTGGTCGACCGTCGATCGCAACAACCGTTGGATCGGCCATGACTTTGGCCAAGTTCTTTTGTCGGAGCGCTCTCAATAAGCCGAAAAATGCGTTCCCGTTGTCAACGATACCGAACTTGATCGTTTCGTT
>JAYVBW010000494.1:0-2183 GCA_043750255.1 Pirellula sp. | reverse complement strand
CACTCGTAACGGAACTTGCGAGTGCCTGGGCCAAGCGAGCATGCGATACGATACCAATCGCTGGGGCGCAATCTCCAGACGCGCGGGTGAACTGGATGTTTCTAACTGCCTTTGCGAGGGAAGCCAGTCCCCTTGAACTCAATGCTGCATTCAACTTTTTGGAGAAGCACGCTAGCCAGAATGCATTGACCGTTCACGAAGACGCGTTATGGGAAGACTTTGCCCATGTGCTCGTTAACAAGAAAGAATTTATCTTTCAAAGATAAGTCGCATGAACCACTGCAACCGTTTTCGACCAACGCCTACCAACCGGCGCGAACTACTGCAACGATTTGGGAGCGGCTTTGGGCTGACAGCTCTTGCCGCACTGATGCATGATTCAGCTTACGGTAGCGAGGCGGGACAAGATTTAAAAATTGTTCCGAAAGCGGGGATTGCAAACCACGGTCTGCATCATCCGGCCAAAGCCAAATCTGTTATTTTTCTGTATATGGATGGCGGACCGTCGCATGTGGATACCTTTGATCCCAAGCCGATGCTTGATCAATACAACGGCAAAGATCCAAGCGAGTTTTTCAAGGTTGAGGCGACGCAATTTAACAACAATGGAAAAATGCTCGCAAGCCCATGGAAGTTTCAACATTATGGTGAATGCGGATTGCCAGTCAGCGATCTTTTTCCCAACGTGGCTAGGTGCGCAGACGATCTTTGTGTAGTTCGGTCGATGGTCTCCGAGTTTCCGGAGCATACCTTTGCAAATTACTTTTTGCACACAGGCAGCGGTCTCCAAGGACGCCCAAGCATGGGTGCTTGGATTACATACGGTCTAGGTAGTGTCAATCAGAACCTGCCTGGATTCGTTGTTGTCAATGGCGGCTTGGTGCCACCTGGTGGACTCGATTGCTTCGGAAGCGGTTTTTTACCGGCCAGTTATCAAGGTTCCGTATTTAAGCCGAACGGTACTGCCGTCGCCAATGTTCAGCCCCTCGAGAAATCCGCGAAGCGCCAGCGCAGCAAACTGGATTTCATCCACGAGCTCGACCAACTGGCGAGTGATCAATTTGGTACGAACGACGGCATTGAATCGGCTATACGGAATTACGAATTGGCTTCGCAGATGCAAACCGCTATTCCGGAGCTTATGGCGATTGAGGCCGAAACAAAAGCAACCCAAACGATGTACGGAATGGACGCGGCATATGAGCCGACTCGCATTTTTGCGACCGAGTGCTTGATAGCCCGTCGACTAGTGGAGCGAGGTGTGCGATTCATTGAGCTAACTTGCCCAAGCGTGAGCGGCGACCGGTGGGATCAGCACGCCAATCTCAAGGAAGGTCATGAGAACAATGCGCGTGCTGTCGACCAACCGATCGCAGCCCTTCTAAAAGACCTTAAACAACGTGGCCTCCTAGACCAGACCCTTGTCGTTTGGGCAGGCGAATTTGGAAGAACGCCATTCGCTCAAGGTGTCAATGGTCGCGATCATAATCCGTTTGGATTCACCATTTGGCTCGCGGGCGGAGGCGTCAAGAGTGGTACCGTATATGGGCAGACCGATGAGTGGGGCTATAAAGCTATCGTGGATCGTACCGAGATGCATGACTTACACGCGACTATGCTGCATCTACTCGGAGTCGACCACACGCGTTCTACGTTTCGATTTGGTGGTCGCGACATGCGACTAACGGATGTCAAAGGACATGTCGTTTATAAGATAATAGGATGAGAGCACCAAAACCAAGGGCAACACTCGCTGCTTCTCGCAGACGTGACGCTGTTCATTAAAGCGACTGCTTGGGTTCTTGAAACTGAGTTTGCAAACCTGCTTTGATCCAGCGGAAACCGGTTTGCCAAACGGCTTCGTTTTGCAACTCCAGTTTTACTGAACAGAGGGTACCCAGAGGGGGAGGCACATTGTGACTTGGCATGGAGAACAGATTCGATGGTGTCGCGGGTTTAGTCAATTCGATGCGAGTGTGAAGTCGCGGTTTATCGGTCTTGAGTTGGGTTTCACCGTTAGCGGCTTTGCTATGGACGACTGTGATTGGACCACCGTATAGGCCGCCTAGCGTGGGAGAAGCTAGAGTGTCCGTAGTCCGAGGCAACGTCTTGATAATCTTTCCTGTCCACAAGTCGCCATTGAACATAATGATCGATACGGGAGAGTCAACGTTGTGCGCAAC
>JAYVBW010000493.1:0-3461 GCA_043750255.1 Pirellula sp. | reverse complement strand
GACAAAACGGAGACGGTACATCCTTTGCAAGGCTGGCCGAAATGGATCAAGCAGCGTTCATCCATCGGTGCTGTGATGGGGATGCGAATTTGGCAACAGTGGAATCGCATTGGGCCGCGACTGATGGGTGAGGCAGTCTATCTAGGACGAAATCCAGTCGTCGGCCGCGAACTGCTTTTCGACGTCACTCGGATTACTGTGAGTGACTTTGATGTCTTAGTTTACACGTCGCCAGAAAACGGTTTGATTGAGGTCATCGAAGTGTTTTCAGACAAACAAACGGATCCTGTCGAATTGTTTTTTGAAAAGTACGAAACGGTCGACGGACGGGCGACACCCAAAACCATTCGTTTGGCTTACGGACTGGAATCGCAGTTCATTGTCGCGATCAATCAAATGCAATATAGCGAAGTACCAGCGGGGACCGGGCTCTGATGTTCCATTTTCCATTGCAGACTCTTTGTTTCATTGCGTTCTCTTTTGTCATCGCCGCTACTTCCCCTGCGACCGATTCAGGACGTGATGCCAATATTCTCATCAACAACGAAACGCTCATCGCAACCAGTCAGGAAAAAGTGGTCAAGCTGTACGGTGCTGGCGGAGTACGTGGCCTGGAGAGTTATCAAAGCGGCATCATCATTGACAACTCTGGGCATATTGTGACGAGTTGGAGCACGGTGCTGGATGTTGCAAAAGTGCGGGTCGTTACGTTCGATGGCCGTCGGTTAGACGCGACCATGGTCGGGATGGATCCGCAGAACGAACTAGCCATTCTCAAGGTGGATGACGCGGGTCTTGTCGGTTTTGACTTGTCGCGAGCTGCACAGGCTTCGACAGGCCAACGCGTTTTTGCGATCAGTAACTTATTCGGAATTGCAGCAGGCAACGAATCCTGCAGTGCACAAAAAGGGGTAATCATGGCATCGACTTCCCTCACAACCCGTCGCGGCAAAACAAAATCGCTCTACCAAGGTCGCGTCTATGTTTTGGATGCGATGACGAACAATCCAGGAGCTTCGGGTGGAGCTTTGATTGACTTGCAGGGTCATTTGGTTGGAATACTAGGCAAAGAGATTCGGGATGAACAAGCTGGGATCTGGCTCAACTATGCTCTGCCGATGGATGTTGTGAAATCATCTGTTGATCGTATCCTGTCTGGAAACACATCGGTTCAAGCTTCGGGACTCAAAGCCGTGGCACAACCACATCGGATCATTGATCTTGGTATCACTCTGATCCCCGACGTTTTAACAAAAACGCCACCCTTCGTTGACCAAGTTCGCGAAGGATCGATCGCGTATCGGTCCGGTATGCAAACCAATGATTTGATTCTACTGTTGAATGATCAACGGGCCGACTCTCGCAAGAGTTTGGAAAAGATGCTCGCAACCATCAACCGTGCCGATTCCTTCCATGTGCTAGTCCAACGCGGACAAGAATTGATTCGAATCCATGTCCGACCTTAGACCTAAGTATCCAAACTTTCCATGCTATCGTTCACCTCTCCCCCTCGCCCTTGATAAAGGGAGAGGGGGTCGGGGGGTGAGGGTTTCTCGCTGGCTATTGATATTCGCATGGATCAGCGTTTCAAGCGAATTACTCGCAAGCGATCCGCCGCTGGATGAACAGGAACAACAAGCCTTCCAAGCAGCCGCTGACTTCTCGCAGGATTGCGTGGTTCAAGTGGAAACGTTTGGCGGTCAAGAGATTGTCAACAAACAGTTCGTCGCGTCTGGCCCATCCACCGGAACGATTCTGACTCCAGACGGTTGGATTGTTACAAGCATATTTCAATTTCGTGGCCAGCCAGCGTCGATCACAGTCGTATTGCCCGATGAGCAGCGCAAGGCAGCAAAGCTTGTCGCGCGTGATCATAGTCGGGAACTGGCTCTGTTGAAAATCGATACAGACAAACCACTGAGAGCTGCGACGGCAAGCGATCGAGGCTCATGGCAAGTCGGGCAGTGGGCGATTGCACTTGGTAAGACGTTTGATTTTAAAGTTGCCAGTCGCAGCGTTGGAATATTGAGTGCCCAAGGACGTATTTGGAACAAGGCGATACAGACCGACGCCAAGATCTCACCGCAGAACTACGGTGGACCTCTGATTGACTTGAAAGGGAACGTAATGGGGATTCTCGTTCCAATCAATCCGGGAATTGCGACCGAGGGTGAAGTCGAGCAATGGTATGACTCCGGCGTCGGGTTCGCGGTACCACTAGTCGATATCCTCGAACGCTTGCCTCGCTTGCAACGAGGAGAAGATATCTATTCTGGAAAGGCTGGATTCCGATCACAAAGTCCTGACGAATTTGCACCGGAAATTGTATTGAGTGGAGTCACCCCGGGATCGCCGGCTGCCAAGGCTGGTATGCAAGCTGGCGACCGAATCGTTGGGGCAGGGCCAAATCGCGAAGGACTCAAAGCGGTTGCTATGCACTCGGAACTCAAACATGTTATGGGGACGCTCGACGCAGAGCAAACGATGATTTTCGAAGTGGAACGCGAGGGAGCGAAGAAGCAATTTGAAGTGACACTGGTAAAGGAACTGCCAACCTATCGAGAGCCGTTCTTGGGGGTTGTGATTGATTCGAGCAGTCCGCCAGCCGCACCGAAAGTAATTACTATCCTGCCGAATTCCCCCGCTGCAAAAGCCGGAATTGAGGTAGGAGATTCCATTGTGAATGTGGGTGAATCAACGATGGACGAAAAGACCCCACTCGACGCGCGGCTTGCTTTCCTTGATTTTCGTGAACCGATCACCTTGAAATTGGACAAAGATGGAAAAACAAGAAACGTTGTCGCTACGTTGGAAACGCACCCGGAAAGCGACTTCGAATGGCCGATTGTAAAAGTCATCGCTCCGGAAAACGCTGCGGAACCCAAAGGAGCAAAAGGGACCGTGCAATTGCCTTTAGGGGATGTCAAGAACAAGGCTTTCGCAATGGTTCCCTCGAACTACTCAGATACGATTCCCCACGGACTGTTGATCGTGTACGCCGAAGCGGGTGTCCAAGACCAAAAGCAATGGGCCGACGCTTGGGAGCTTTTTGCCCGGGACAATCGATGGATCATTGTTGTAAATCAGTCTGCGGACGATAAGGCATGGTCGTTGGACGAAGTGGAAATTGGCGTTCGGCTTCGATCGTATGTCTCCACCAATTACACGATCGATCGGCGACGCATTTGCGTTGGCGGAATTTCCTCCGGAATGTTACCTGGGCTGATTCTAGGACTTCAAGGAGCGGAGACCTATCGAGGCGTTTGGCTGTGCAATGCCAAGATACCTGCACGGGCTCGCGTTCCAGCGACCGAACCGCTTAAGTCGATTAACTTCTTTATCAACGGGACAGAACCAACTCTGAACACCTTTGTCGTGCAAGCTCAAAAAATTGGCTACAGCGTTGCCTTTCATGCAGAAGAGATGACGGCGGCCAAGATGCTCGACTCGCAAGTACTCGG
>JAYVBW010000492.1:0-3710 GCA_043750255.1 Pirellula sp. | reverse complement strand
CCTCGATTCAACGCGATCCAGATCGTTTCCGCCCTTTGGCAATGGACATGGCCGACCGGTTAAAGCAACATGGGTTGCGAGAAGATGGTTTTGCTCGCGATGGGCGAGAGTACGAACAATCGCCCAACGATCCGATCGCTGAGCCAGTAGGGGCAAATGCTCACAAATGACTACCCCTGGAATCGTCGTACCGATCGTTTTGAATTCTCCGCGAATTTCTGCTGGAGCGTCGGGTTTTGGATCAAGCGTATCCAGTTGACTGGGACCGCCGCTAAGCAGAACGATCAATACCGACTTGGCTTTTCCTTTGCCAGTCTCACTCGCCAAGCCCGTAGCACCGCCAATTCCATTAGACCATGGAACGGCTGCGCCAACGACACTGGCTGTACCAACGCGTAGAAATCCACGACGATCCAGACTGTATTTTGGTTGATGCATTTTTGAGTTCTCCTTTAGACTGCGTGAACGATAGTGAGTTTCGTGAACGATAGTGAGTTTCGTAAACGATAGTGAGTTTCGTAAACGATAGTGAGTTTCGTGAACCGGTGGGCGCTAGCCCCGGGCCGCTGAATTTGGAACCGCAGGTGCTTCTGGAACTTCACCGGACGGCTCGCGCCGTACCGCTAACAAAGTGCGTGCCATTGGCGCCAGTCGCAAAAAAATCATCCAAACAAGGACTCAATGACCTTTCCGGAAGTCGCATGATGTGGTCTGCCTTCTCGATCAGGCAATTTTGTATCGGTGGCTATCCCAAGGGCATGAATGATCGTGGTTCCAAAGTCTTGCGGACTGACTGGATTCGCAATTGGATATGACGCCGTGGCATCGCTTTCACCGTAAATAATGCCCCCTCGAATACCACCTCCCGCCATCAGACCGCTATAACAAAAGGGCCAGTGTTCACGGCCTGAATTGGCTGCGTTGATTTGAGGTTTTCGACCAAACTCGCCTACCCAGACGACTAACGTTTCTTCCAACATGCCGCGTTGCTGTAGGTCTTCCAGAAGCGCGGACAACGCCATGTCAGCAGGTGGGATAAGATCATTTTTCAGTCGGTTGAAATTATTGCCATGTGTGTCCCAAAAATTTTGGCCATCGTTATGCCAGTTGACCGTGACTAGCGGTACACCATGTTCGACCAAGCGTCGGGCCATCAGCACTGACTGGCCATGAATATTGCGACCGTAATCATCGCGTACTTTATCGGGCTCGCGCGACAAATCGAATGCGTTCCGAACAAGCGGCGAAGTTATGGATTCGAAGGCACGCGATTGATGATCTCGAAACTGCACGCATGCATCGTTCGCGGACGTTGCTTGATGTAACGAACGTCGTTGTCTGCCAAGCGTTCGAAGGAGATCGTAGCGTGATTGCATTCGTTCAAGCGGCATGTCCGCTAGTAACGACAAGGCGCCTGGCTTCCAATCCGGAGCATTTGGGTCGCCAGTTAATAAAAGGCCATCATGACGTGACCCCAGCCAACCGCCGTGTTGCCCAGGTGCTTCCCCCCCGGGTGCAGCCGGATGAAAGGCCTTCCAAGGCAAGGTAACAAACGACGGCAATCCAATAGTACTGGGCCGTAATTTCGAGACAAGCGCGCCGATGTGGGGTGAGTCTTTATCACTGGGAGGCGTTGCATCGCTTTTGAGAACTGGGGCTAGCTGTCCAGTCACCGTCGCATGGCCACTCGAAAGGTGAGCGGGATCATCGTGAGTAAGAGATCGAATCAAGGCAATCTTGTCAGTATGATGAGCGAGTTTAGAGAAATGCTCGCAGATTTGCATTCCAGGCACGCGGGTTGAGATCGGTTTAAACGGGCCACGCACTTCGGCGGGAGCATTTGGCTTTAAGTCAAACGTGTCAAGCTGGCTCGGCCCGCCCCACATGAAAAGAAAGATGCAAGCTTTGGCCGGTTTCGAGCGGACACTACTCGACACCAAAGCAGCCTGAACTGGGTTGAGACTGTCTGCCAATCCAAAACCTAAGCAACCGATGGAAGCTGCATGCAGGAACCGGCGTCTTTCTCGCCGAGTTGGGTCAGTACATGTCGAGGCACACGATCGAGGCATCGATGGGACTCAGGGAGGTGGGGAAATGAAGTTGGAGCGGCTGCGATGCCACAGGTAGGGAAACAATTAGTATACCCTGAACAGAAGCCAAAGTCAGCTGCAAAGTGATTAGTACGACGCGGACGCAAGTGATTTTTTCGGGCCGTTCGGCGACGATTTGGTGAGTTTCACGCTATGTAGAAACCGAATCGCTAGCCCAACTTCCCCAACAAGATTTTTGAGAATTTCTTTTTTTGGGTTTTTAGATGGGTAGAGTTGTGATTCTATCCCTCTGATACCCCCAGCAATGGCTTAATGGTTGGCGACTTTCTGAAATCAAATGTGGTGGAAACGGGCCATCGATACCGAGGCACCACAAAATTTCGTGGCGGCGGCAAGCTCGCCGACCTGCGCGATGCTGTTATAAAGCCGGTCAGCAGCCTGCGTATTAACTTGTCACAGGTTAAGATCAAGTTGCCGGTCATTGAACGCGTCAAGAGCAAAGAGTTTTGGGACGAGATAACCGTCGGCGATCTAGAGGAAATCCGAGACCAGCTTCGTGGAATTGTTCACTTCCGTCGTAAAGACGAAGAAGAAAAAGGGGTCAGCGACGGTCTTAATACTTGGCTATAGCAGAATCGCAAAAATTGTAAATTTGCGATTTCCGTTGTTTCGGCTCGGTGCAAGCAGTGCTCCTTGAGCCCGCCCCAAACCCCGGGATTTTTTGAGGCATAGGCTCGGAAAATCATTCTCTTTTTACCTTCGGTATGCTCCACTTGTACGCGTTCGTCAAACCATTGCGGTCTTAACACAATGAATGGGTGGAAGTGAGTCGAACAAACAACTCCATTCTTCGACGCCATCGCGTCCCATCCATATTTGGCCGGTTGTCGTGCCAAAGTACAAGGCGGGAGCTGTGCATTCGTCGTCGTCATCGCGTCGCGAAGGATCGTGAAATAACTGTCTTTTTTCGGCAAGCCTTTCACAAGTCTTTTCCACGACGAGCCGCCGTTTTCACTTCGCCAAACGGCGGGTACACCTCCTGGACAAGTTCGTGTCATTGGCTTGAGCGGAACAACGTAAACGACATCTGGATTGTGCGGATGAACCACAATCGGAAATCCAAAATCCGAAGGCAAACCATTAGCGATGGAACGCCATGTCTGCCCGGAGTCGTCGCTGCGCAAAACCCCAATCCCTGGGCGATCTTCCCATCCCCCATGGTTCTGCATGTAAAGCCGTCCCGGCGCATCCGGATGCCTCGCGATTTTATGAACGCACTGACCAAATACCGCCACGGCGAAGTCAGTCGAAGTAGGGCTAACTCAAGCCATCGATTGGTTCGCCGTGGTAGATCTGGTGAGGTCGATCGGTAGCATCATGAAACACCGCAGTGGGTGGAATCCCAAGTGCATGGTAAATGGTCGCCGCAAAATTTTCTGGCTTCACCGGCTGTTCGGCAGGATAGGCGCCCTGCGCATCTGATTTGCCTACTACATTGCCCCCTTTTACACCACCCCCTGCAAAGAACACCGATTGTACCGCCCCCCAATGGTCGCGACCCGGCAGCTTGTAGTGCGTCGGGAGTAAAGTGATTTGAGGAGTACGCCCAAACTCGCCCGCCATCACCACCAGCGTTTCATCCAATTCGCCAGTTGAATT
>JAYVBW010000491.1:0-3161 GCA_043750255.1 Pirellula sp. | reverse complement strand
ACATCTTCGGGACGCATAATTTCGTACGTGCTTCGCTCCTTCAGCATCCCATCTTGATGGATACCCGCTTCGTGGGCAAATGCATTGCGGCCAACGATCGCCTTATTGCGTTGAACGTCGAGGCCCGTTATTTTGCAAAGCAATCTACTGACAGGCACTAAGCGTTCCGTAACGATTCGCGTTTTGGTATGGTACATTTCGCTACGGGTTCGCATCGCCATCACAACTTCTTCGAGCGAGCAATTGCCAGCCCGCTCGCCGATACCGTTGATGGTGCATTCGATTTGACCTGCTCCGGCTTGAACGGCTGCAAGCGAGTTGGCTACGGCCATTCCTAAATCATCGTGGCAGTGGCAACTTAAAATGGCTTTGTCAATGTTAGGCACTCGATTGATGAGCGATTCAATGCGTTGAAACATTTCGTTGGGGGTGGTGTACCCAACGGTATCCGGAATGTTAATAGTCGTCGCTCCAGCCTTGATTGCCGCCTCCACAACCCTACAAAGAAAATCGATTTCGGTCCTTGCCGCATCCTCGGCGGAGAACTCGACATCGTCACAATAGGAAACGGCTCTTTCTACGCCTTTGACAGCTCTGGCGATGATCTCATCTTGAGTCATCCTCAATTTGAATTCGCGATGGATAGCACTCGTTGCCAAGAAAACGTGGATTCTCGCTTGTTTGGCTTTTTGCAGTGCTTCCCATGCGCGATCGATATCACCATCGTTGCATCGGGCTAACCCACAGATAATAGGCCCCCGAATGGTTGTTGCGATTTCTCGCACCGCTTCGAAATCACCGGGGGAGGCGATGGGAAAGCCAGCTTCCATCACGTCCACACCCAAGTCCGATAACGCTTGGGCAACCTCCAGTTTCTCCGACAAATTCATACTCGCGCCAGGCGATTGTTCGCCATCGCGTAACGTCGTGTCGAAAATTGTGATGGACCTAGCGATTTGGGATTGTGAGGAATTCGACATAATCAGCTTTTGACATGAAGACTTGAAATTTGGCCAACGGTTGTGCTGTCTTGACATCCCGTTTGGCAGGAAGGTTCGCGAAGTAAGCTGCTGCGCATTTAAGCAGTTGCCTCAGCTTCGTGCGACTTGCCGAGCCCCAACGACGTCAAAAAAACTGCCAAGCAAGCCAATTCTTTATAGCTTAGCGTCAATATACCGATTGTCATCCATACTTTTCGCAGTTCTTATAGATGGCATAGCGTTTGGCACAAACATTGCATTCTCAAGGTGATGCAACTGTATTGCCCATTTGTTGGGCAATACATCTGTTCTACCCAAAGTCGATTGAGTGGCGGAGTGTCGTGGAAGCAATTCCACGCCTCCACGCTCTCGATGGTTCAATTAGACAATTGTAGCCATTTGGCTTTTGCGTCGGTACGCCGACTGCAGAGGTACCCCATCGGCCTGTTTGCGGTGTCCGCCTCACTGCAACAGGCCGGGGTATTTCTCTAATAAGCTTCGTTCCTCAAAACCACAAAGAAAGTTTTGAACAGAATCTTAATGTCCATCCAAATGGACCAGTCTCGAATGTACCTGTGATCCAGTGAAAGACGCGCTTCCATCTTTTCGACCGTATCTGTCTCTCCTCGACTGCCTTCAACTTGTGCAAGTCCGGTGATACCTGGCTTGACTTTGTGACGCATCATGTAGCCACGAATGAGTTTTCGAAAGTGTTCGTTGTGGGCATTGGCGTGAGGACGGGGACCTACTAGCGACATGGATCCGAGAATGACGTTGAATAGTTGTGGCAATTCATCCATCGATGTCTTTCGAAGGATAGCGCCAACGGGAGTTATGCGTGGATCGTTCTTGGTGGCTTGCTTGACTATCGTGCCATTGTCGCACGCATTCATTGATCGAAACTTCCATACTAAGATCTCTTTCCCATCCAAACCGTATCGCTTTTGACGGAAGAAGACTGGCCCTGGCGAGGTAAACTTGATCATCAATCCGCAAATTAACAGCACTGGTGAAACAAGAACAACGCCCACCAGACTTATCGATAAATCCAGGAAACGTTTTAGCCAACCATCCACGCCGTACATTGGCGATTCAAAGACGCTGACAACGGGCAATCCGCCGACATGAGTCCATCGAGAATGAAGTAGTTCAAACACAAAGAAGTCTGGAACAATGTAGGCTGACGCCGTCGTGTTCGCCAATCGATCCAACACCGATTGAATGCGTTTCTCAGCACGCATCGGCAGAGTAATGAGAACCGTGTCGATTTCGCCAGTTCCAATCATTTCCATGAGTTTGTCACAATCACCCATGAATGGTGGCGTGTTTTCAGTTGGTTTCGCTCGTCGCCCATCGCCCCGGTCGTCAAAAAAGCCAACGATCATTAGCCCACTTTCTGTTGATACTTTGGCGTTGCGGGCAATCTCGAGACCTAACCGATTGGATCCTACGATGGCGGTCTTGCTCAGTCCGTAGCCGCGTCGTCCTAGCGATTCAATCACAGTTCTAAGGCACATGTGTGTACATAGAATGAATAGGCCGCCAATAAAATACCAGGCGATAATCGATGATCGGGCGAACGTATCCGATGTTCGCGTAAAGAGCCCAAAGAGCAAAAGGCAAACGTAGGTCGTGGTCCAAGCTACCGTTGCCAGTGCAACTTCATGGTCAGCCGAACGTCCCCGTCCCGGCCGATATATTCCAAACAATTCGCCGACTAAGAACAACAATACGCACGCGATCAAACTGCAAATCGTAGTCGATTGATTCATCGGCTGTTGCGTTAGCCATTGTACTAGCGGTAACGTAATGCAAAGCATGACGGAATCCACGGTATGTAACACCGTCGGTAAAAGCGAGCGAGTGGTTCGAATGTTGGTCGTGGACATACGCAAATGCTTCCGAGGAAGGGAACACGGTAAAGCTGACTCAATCGATCCAACCGGTAAAATAGCGAATGGTTAGGCGAATCAACGAGGAACGGTAGGTTGCGGTTGACAGATGTGCAACGAAGAAAGCAAAAACTACGGTTAGGGCCCGTGATGCGTTCCCCAACAATCGCTACTTTCCAAAAAGACCAAATTATTCGGCGACGACAGAACTTTATGCAGCTCCAATCCGATACCCCGAATACGGATTTGAGTCGAGTACTGTAGAGGACAATCTATCCAGTCCATTTCC
>JAYVBW010000490.1:0-1848 GCA_043750255.1 Pirellula sp. | reverse complement strand
CCCCACCAAAAGGATGCCTTTCAAAATCTACTGAATCGACTTGTTGAATACGACGATTTAGCGCAAGAAGATTTTCAGCTTTCCACTCGCAAGATTCTTTCAGAGATTCTGAGTGATCCACTGTTGATAGAAATGCTCCTCTGTCCACTGATGTGGTACGGCAACGCCCGAGAGCACGATATGGATTGGGGACAATTTTGCATCATGTTCCGCAGTATTTTTCTTGAAGGCTTTGCGAGACCCTTTAAAGGGGTGCGACTGATTCTGAAACACTTGGTCCGACGTTTTCGCGAACTCGGAGGTGACTTACGATTGCGAAGCGGAGTCGCTCGGATCCGCATCGATGGCAATCATGCGATAGGGGTGGAGCTTGAAAATGGAACGATGCTAACGGCCAAACGAATCCTTTCTAGTGCCGGCGTCGTAGAAACCATGCGATTGTGTGACGATAATTCCGTTTCCGAAGTCTACATGGCAGGGGAAATGTCGTTCGTGGAATCTATTTCGGTACTTGAATGCCAACCCAAAGCATTTGGCTTTGACAAGACAATAGTTTTTTTTAACGATTCAGACCAGTTCCATTGGAGCAAACCAGCTAATCGGTTGTGCGATCTTCGAACCGGCGTTATCTGCTCGCCAAACAATTACGCCTACGCTAGTTCCGACGGAGAGTTGGATGCAGGTTTCGTTAGGCTAACGACGATCGCTGACCACAAACGTTGGTCGGCGCTTTCGAATGAACAATACGGATCCGCGAAACTCCGTTGGTACGACGAATCGGTCGCGGCCGCAGTACGATTCATGCCGGATTTCCGACGCTATGTTATCGATACCGACATTTTTACGCCGAAAACGATTCGTCGCTTTACATCGCATGACAACGGAGCAGTCTACGGTGCTCCTCAGAAACAACTCGACGGAACTACCCGCGTAAGCAATCTTTTTTTGTGCGGCACCGATCAAGGTTTCGTCGGAATTGTAGGCGCAATCGTCAGTGGAATCTCGATGGCGAATCAACACTGCTTACTTGTGGACTAATAGTGGCCGATCGCTCCGCGATCGTTGCTTGGGTTGACAACCGCTATTTCATCAAAAACATGGTTCATTAGTTTGTATCGCAGTGTCCATTGTGGTACCCTGAATCGAGTTCCTGGCCAATAGATTTACTCGTTTGGCAAACGAACCTACGTTTAGGGGGTGCAAATTTTGCTTTTCATTATCGCTCTGTTGTATTTCAATCCCCTGCCTGCTGACGATGAAGCTGATAATCAGGCGGTTCAATCTCTTTTCGATAACCACTGTCAGGATTGCCATACCGGATCAAAACCAGCTGGTGACTTTTCGATCGAGAAACTAAGGCCAAATCGCGAATCGCTTGAGGATTCGACTTTCAACGGCAATGACTGGGAACGCATAGTACGACGATTGCGAGCGGGTCAGATGCCACCCCCTGATGCAGACCGACCCAACGAATCGGACTACTTTGCTGCCACTCGGGCAATCGAGAAGTGGTTAGACGAGAACAGTCGGCTGCATCCATATGCTGGTCGGATTGACACGCTTCGCAGAATGAATCGAACGGAATATCAAAACGCGGTCCGCGATCTTCTCGCGTTGGACATTGATGCAAATGCCTTGCTGCCGAAGGATGACTCCAGTCAAGGATTTGACAACATCACTGTCGGTGAACTTTCTCCGTCACTGTTGAATCGCTATTTGACCTCGGCCCAAACGATCAGTCGCATTGCTCTCGGTCGAGAGGGGCTCGGTCCAATGGGAATCAACGTACGGGTGCCTGCTGATCGAACACAGGAATTGCATGTCGAGGGATTGCCATTGGGAACCCGT
>JAYVBW010000489.1:0-2340 GCA_043750255.1 Pirellula sp. | reverse complement strand
GGCAAAAAAGAACTTGCGAAGTTCTGAAACCCGCCGTTAGGAATCCAGTCATTGTTCAAAAGTACATAGCCAGGAAGCTGTTCGTTTTCTTGGCCAAGTCCATAAGAAATCCACGAACCCATGCTCGGCGCGGCAGCAATCGACCTCCCTGTGTGCATCAGCAATGACTGAGCCCCATGCAACGGAGTTTCGCCCGTCAACGAACGGATTACGCACAAATCATCAATCACTTTTGCAGCATGCGGAAACAAATTGCTGACCCACAATCCGGACTGGCCATGCTGTTTGAACTGCCAAGGACTGCCGAGCCACTTCCGACCGGCACTAACCGACTGAGATAATGGATCCGGTTTCCATTTCGCCGGTTGTCCACTCCGTCTGGTAAGTTCAGGTTTCGGGTCGAACGAATCCACATGCGAGACGCCTCCGTCCATGAACAGAAAGATCACTCGCTTTGCACGGGGCGAGAAATGGATTCCGGATCGCGATGTGGCGATTCCTGGCGCTGTTGTATCTGCGGCAACCCACTGGTTCGACAAACCGGCAAATGCCAGCCAGCCAAAGCCCATACTCGAATGGCGCAGAAAATCGCGCCGCGATGAAGCACCAGCAACGCAGCCCAAACAACGATCCTTGTCGTACTTGCTATCGAACATACAAAAACTCCTTGAGATTAAAGACCGCATGGGCTGCATCCTGCCATGCTCCCTGGCACGTGAGAAGCTCACTAGTCACCTCTTGCAATTCGGCGCTGCGATGAATCAACTGCAGCAGGCCTGCGATTTCCGGTGGACGTGCCGGTCGGGCTAGGGCAGTCTCCAGCATCCCTGCGATGCGATGTTCCGGAGACGTCAAGCCGTCCGCGACAAGTCGTTCGCTCCAATGCTTTGCCATCGCAATCACAAACGGATCATTCAGCAATGCCAGCGCCTGGTCAGGTACGTTGGAAACATCGCGACGACCTACCGTCTGCTTAGGAATCGGCTGATTGAATAGTGCCAGAAACCTCGGTGGTTCCATCAGTGTCATCTCAAGGTAAATACTTCGTCGACCTTCCCCATCGAGCGGGCCTTGGAAGAGTCGCTTTTGTGAATCTTCCGCCGTGCGAAATGGCTCAATCGGAGGGCCAAACATAGTCCGATCCAGTCGGCCAGCGACCGTCAGTATGGAATCCCGAATAGGTTCTGCTTCCAATCGTCGCATCGGCAAATGATGCCACAGCCGATTCTCAGGATCGACTTCGATAGCATTACGGGCTGGAACACTGGCCTGCCGCCAAACCGAGGAAGTCACGAGCAATCGAATCAGTTTCTTTGTGGACCATCCCTCCTGAACGAAACGCATGGCAAGATAATCCAACAACTCCGGATGAGATGGCGCCTGGCCGAGATGTCCGAAGTCGTCCGGCGTGCGTACAAGTCCTTCACCGAACAAATAATGCCAGACGCGGTTGACATAAACTCGCGCTATCAGCGGATTGCGATCATCGGTAACCTGCCGAGCCCAGTCCAGTCTACCGCTGACCAACGGGTTCTGTCGATCCACGGATGAGCCTAGAAAACGCACGAACCCTCGTTCGACCGAATCACCCTTTTCCGTGTAGGATCCTCGGATTCCGATCCGTTCATTACTGCCTTCATTCCAATCAGCCGCAGATCCGACCGTGCGATCGGGCTGTAACTTTTTTTCGATTCTTCGGTACTTGCCAACCAAGGTGGCGACTTCGGTGGAGACGTTGAGCCCGTTCGGCAAGAGATTCAGTTGAAGTGCATCATTGAGCAATCGTACATCTTCGTCCGTGCATTCGGCAGCGGACCAGCGTTGAACACAACCCCGCAGGAGTGTCGTTAAATGCAATGCCCAGTCGGAGTCCGGTAGAAGTCTATCGAACAACGGTTGGAAGCGAGTGAGTTCGTCCTGTGGAACTTTTCCTGGTGCGTGCTGGTAGATTCGTGTCACACCGAACCACGAACGTGGATCAGCTACCTCTGCCTCGCTTACTCCGCCATAACCCACACGAGGTGGGAAGTAGTTGTTCATCGACTTGGTGGCAAGCTCGAGATAGACACGGCGCGGCGCCGAGTCGATGCTGCCTTCCAAGGAATCGAACTTCCCTGCGATTAACGTTTGCCAGCCTAGAACCGGTCGCTTCGGGAACTGGAGTCGTTCAGGATTGAGAGCTCGGTCAACGATAAACGAAAGCGAGGCAAATTTTCCGGAGGCGAGTTCGACAGAGAAGGTGATTGGATTGGTCGGATCGAGCTGAGGACTCTGCAACGAACCGGCCAGCCGTTGCGACCACACATGAGAGAATCGACCAGCAGGCAAGACATGCATCAA
>JAYVBW010000488.1:0-1995 GCA_043750255.1 Pirellula sp. | reverse complement strand
GACGCGTCTTTGCACTAACACAGCAAGATAGGACCCTCAAGGAAATTCGCCAGATTGGAATCGCTCCTCAACGCATCGTATCTTTTGGTGAAGACGCAGAGGGTGAAATCTACGTCGTCGGTTATGAAGGGCTTTTATACAAGATCGATTTTTCCGCTACAACTTTCGAATAAATCAAAGGGAAAAAAATGCGAGTGAAACCGCGTTGGCAATACGTACTGCTTGCTTTGAGCCTCGCAATGATGCTTTGTCGGGATGGTAACGCAGATGGTGAGGTCACACCGTCGTTGTTGGCACCCAACGGAATCGTACGACTGTTGGACGGTAGTTTATTAATCTCCGATATCGAGTCTCATCGAATTTTCCATCTGGATGCGTCCGGTCATTTGACTTTCTGGGGTGGTACGGGCCAAGCGAATTATTCGGGTGACGGCCAACTTGTGGCACATGCAGCGTTCAACGCACCCAACGATTTGAAGCTGGATGTGGCCAATAACTCTGTTTTGATTGCGGACTCCAACAGTCATCGGATTCGCAAAGTGGATCTGCGAACTTTTACGATTACTACCATTGCTGGCAACGGGTCATCGGATTTGAGCGGCGATCATGGACCTGCCATTCAAGCCGGATTGAACAACCCGCAAGGAATAGCGGTAGATCATCTGGGCAATGTGCTGGTTGCGGATACCTACAATCATGTGATTCGGCGAATCGGAATCGATGGCATCATTACTACGGTAGGTGGATCGACAGCCGGACTATCGGGCGATGGCGGACCCGCAACGTCGGCTCAACTCAGTCTGCCAATGGCAGTTGCCTTCGACAGCGACAACCGTAGTTTCTACATTTGCGATTCCGGGAATAGTCGAATTCGACGAGTGTCGTCCGATGGGATGGTGGAAACGGTTTGCGGAGTTGGCAAGGGTTCAGATGATGCGGGTGCGGGCTTTTCTGGTGACGGTGAGTTAGCCACCAAAGCAAAGATCTTTTCGGCTCTCGATCTGGCGATTGTCTCACCCAATTTCTTCTATTTTTCTGACAGTGGGAATCATCGCATCCGTTCCGTCGTACACGGTGTCGTCGTTTCGGTGGCTGGCTCCGGTCACCCGAGCGCATCGGGCAAAAGGCCCGCCAATACCGACAAGAGTGAGTCGATTCCAACGCTATTTGTTCCTGCAAAGATCGCCATCGCCCCCGATGGAGGCCTCTATTTTTGTGATCGCGGAAATAGATCCATTCGACACCTTTTGAAAAATGGTAGAATCGAGACACTCACTGTTCGAGCAGATTCCGCGACCGGTCATTCGGAGTTGGAATTCCGCAGACCGGAAAAGGAAGACTTGAAATGAATGTCGTTCACGTCGTAAAGAATTGGTTCTTGGTGTCGCGTCAACATTTCCATGCCTCGCGTGCGATTTGGCACGTGGTGCTGGTCATCTTCTGGGGCACTTCGCTTTCCGGTTTAGCTCAAGAAAATGCAACTGCGAAAAAGCCGATTCCAAAACTGCCACAGGACGCAGAGCATGCGCCTGACAAAGTCTCGCGAGCTCGACCCGATGCCGAAATCAGCGAGCAGACTTCGCTCGTGGTTGCAAAACTGCCTAAGCCGGCAAATACGAATCCTGAAATCGTTCGTCGCAATCATATTGACGATCATTTGTTTGAAGCGATGCATCAAAACAAGATTCCTCACGCTGCACTGTCTGACGATTATACGTTTCTTCGTCGTGTTCATTTGGATTTGACAGGACGAATACCGACACCCGATCAGATCGCCACATTCGTCAGCAACCCCGATACCGCCAAACGAGATCGGGAGATCGACCGCTTAATCGCTTCGGACGCGTGGGTCGACAAGTGGGCCTACTGGTACGGTGACCTCTTTCGAAACTGCGCTAATCGCATCGGCAATCCTGCGACGGAAAATTTCGACAAGTGGATTCGCCAGTCGCTTAGCGAAGATAAGCCGTACAATCAAATGGTGACGGAGTTGTT
>JAYVBW010000487.1:0-5659 GCA_043750255.1 Pirellula sp. | reverse complement strand
AATCGAGCGCCTGTTACCAGTGCTTTCGATCCGCGATATCCGCTCGGTCCGCACATTGAATTGGCATTTGACTGCAGACTTTTTATCGTCGCTCCAGCTACCGCCCATGTGATCGCTGGCTGCGCGCTTGGGCTGGCTGATTGTTTGCTCTCGACCCTCTACCTCAATATGGAATGCCCCGTAGTATTCGCTCCCGCAATGAGCACGCCGATGTGGGATAAGCCCGCCGTTATTCGAAACGTGGAGCAGCTAAAAACAGACGGCGTGCGGATGATTGGGCCTGAGTCGGGCTGGCTAACATGCCGCCGCGTAGGCGCAGGTCGCATGTCAGAACCCGAAGCGATCCTGGCGGCTTGTGAGCAGTTTCTGGAGTAATGCATTCGCAACGAAGGCTCACATGGCTCGCATCGTAATCACCTCAGGACCTACTCGACAGTACTTGGACCCCGTCCGCTATCTGACCAATGGTTCAAGCGGTCGCATGGGTGCAGCTTTAGTACAAGCCACACTCGATCTAGGTCATGAAGTAACGGTCATCAGCGGTCCAGTCTCCATTTCCTATCCTGCTGCAGCGAAAATTGTCAATGTGGTTTCAACTCACGAAATGCTCGAAGCAACACACTCTGCGTTCCAAACTGCAGATGGCTTGATCGGAGCGGCGGCCCCCTGCGATTACATGCCAAGGCAAGTCGAAAAACACAAGCTGACCAAGACGGGCGAAGGTCTTCAACTCTGTCTAATCGAAACCCCAGATATCATTGCCACGCTTGGAAGCTCGAAACGGGCTCACCAATGGGTTGTTGGTTTCGCTTTGGAAACCGAAGACATACGATTTAGAGCCATCGTGAAAATGTCTCGTAAATGCTGCGACATGATCGTTTCCAATAGTGCAAAAGCCATGAACGCTGAAGACAACTCCGTGGAAGTTATTCTGAGAGATGGCTCGATTTTAGGACAACTTACCGGTCCAAAATCCAAAGTTGCATGCGGAATCCTTTCCCATATCCAAAAACACTTGATTGCCAAAAACACTTAATTGTTCGTCCGCTATGAACACTGTACACAACGACTTCCCAAACTTGCCAAATGTATCACTTCCGTTAGATGTCTTGGTGGTTGCTCCCCATCCCGACGATGCAGAGCTCGGTATGGGCGGTGCTATATGCAAATTGATCCAACAAGGCCGTCGCGTCGGTATTGTTGACTTGACCGACGGCGAACCCACTCCATTTGGAAGCCTCGAGATTCGGGCAGTCGAAACAGCGGCCGCCACGAAGGCTCTTGGCATTCAATGGCGATACAACTTGGGAATGAAGAACCGATCTCTCGAACCAACACTCGATAATCGGCACCGACTTGCTGGCCTCTTTCGATTGACTCGTCCTCGCTGGATTTTTGCTCCCTATTGGTCCGATGCACATCCCGACCATGTCGCCGCAACGGAATTGGTCGAAGCCGCAAGGTTTTGGAGCAAACTCTCCAATAGCGATCTTGCAGGCGAGCCATTTCATCCCGAACGCATCTACTACTATTTTTGCATCCATCTCAAACTCGTCCCGCAACCTGCCTTTATCCTAGATATTACCGAGCACTGGCCTGCTAAAGCTGCCTCAATAGATGCATACCAAAGCCAGTTTGTAACCGGTCGTTCAACTGAACCACCAAGCCTTATCGAAAAACTACGCGAGGAAGCTGCGTTCTGGGGCAAAGCAATTGGTGTACGATATGGAGAACCGTTCGCTTCGAAAGAACCGATCGGATTAAAGTGCTTTGAGCTCCTTATTTAGCAATGAATCTCAATACAAATAACTCCATGCGCATCCCGCTTTTACTCATCTGCCTTTTGTGCCTTTGCAATTTCGGCTGTCAGGGCTCCAACATAAAACCCACTGCATCCGAAACCTTGAAGGTAGTAGCAACGACAGGTATGGTTGCCGATATGGTTCGACAAATTGGAGGCGATCAAGTCCATGTGGAACAACTCATGAGCAGCGGTGTTGACCCGCACTTGTATCGACCGAATACGGATGATGTAAAGGCGATCCGTGCGGCCGATATTGTCTTTTACAATGGCTTTAAACTAGAGGGTCGCATGGGCGACCTGCTAGGCATCAAAACAACTGGCACAAAAAAGCATATTGCACTCGTCGATGCGATCCCCAGGGATTCAGCTCTAGGAGATCCTGAACACGAGACTGCCGACCCGCATGTATGGATGGACGTCATGCTATGGTCCTCCACAACTCATTTAATCGAACGGGAGCTCAAAGACCGAATTCCCGTCCAAGCAAAACTCATCTCTGAGCGTGCAATCCAACTCCGGGATCGATTGCAGAAAATCGACTTGCTCGGCAAGAAATGGATCGAGTCTATTCCGAAAGAGCAGCGAATTTTGATCACTTCCCATGACGCGTTTCGGTACTTCGGCAGGAGATATGGTCTGCAAGTGGAGGGAATCCAAGGTGTATCAACTTCATCGGAGGCAGGCCTGCGACGTATCACAGCGCTCGTTGACTTGTTGGTCGAAAAGAAAGTTCCAGCCGCTTTCGTGGAATCGAGTGTCCCTGAAAAATCGGTTCGTTCCATCATCGAAGGAGCAGCAAAAAAAGGAGCCAAAGTCTCTATCGGTGGTGAACTATACTCCGATGCGATGGGGCCTTCAGGCAGTGGCGCGGACACCTATGAAGGCATGATGACACACAATTTTAAGACCATTACCAAAGCGCTTGGCGGCAATCCAACGGAGTAATCGACACGCTTGCAGAACGCGAAAGTAGATTGATTTAATTGTCCCTGAACCGCATGCATATGAACGAAACCAATATCGCGATAAGAATAGCCGATCTGACGGTTGCGTATCAACGCAAACCAGTCCTCTGGGAAATCAATCTCTCGATTCCACAAGGAGCTTTAGTCGGATTGGTTGGCCCCAATGGTGCGGGGAAAAGCACACTCATCAAATCCATCATGGAAATGGTGCCCCGAATTTCAGGCACCGTTGAGATTCACGGTGAGCCATTGGCGAAACAACGACACCATATTGCATATGTTCCTCAACGCGAGTCGGTCGATTGGGATTTCCCTGCCACCGTGTTGGATGTCGTGACAATGGGCCTGTATCGCGAAATCGGATGGTTTATGCCCGTTCGGAAAGAGCATCGTAAACGTTCGATGGAAGCACTTGAACAAGTCGGAATCGCAGAACTTGCGCATAGGCAAATCAGCCAGCTTTCAGGAGGCCAACAGCAACGTACCTTCCTTGCGAGAGCACTCGTTCAATCGGCGAACATATATCTTATGGATGAACCGTTTGCTGCCGTAGATGCAGCTACGGAACAATCCATCATCCAAGTGCTTCGGCAACAGCAATCGCAGGGCAAAACTATCTTGGTCGTTCACCATGACTTGCATACTGTTCCCGAGTATTTCGACAATCTCATTTTGCTAAACGTTCGAGCTGTAGCCTGGGGAACGATGCAAACTACGTTCACACCAGAAAATTTGCGACGAACTTATGGAGGCCGGCTCACGCTGCTGGAAGAAGTCACCGAAGCCATGCGCCGCCGTAGCTCAACCAAGTAGGTCCTTGTAGACCTGTTGTTCAAACGATTTTGGCTCTGCGTCACTACCCTCTGTTTGGTTGGCGTTCAACTGCATACGCGATTTCATTGGCTCGCCCGCCGCAGTCGATCCAGCAAAGCAACGCCTATACCAATTTCTTTCACTGCTTCGCAGCAAACGACATCGGCATGGGAAAAATCGGCTTTACGAAAAAAATCGAAGAGTTTGGCAGCATACTCGGACGCATTTGAGCATACAAGAATGGACCGAAAGCGAGACGGGTTTCGAGGTGCGTTAATTCCGACGTAATCAACAACGGATGTCGCCGCTAAAGCTATGGCAAACTCGGAATCCGTCGTTGCGTCGGAAACGACAATCACTCTGGCTCTCGGCTGATAGTGCCTGTACTTAAGTCCTGGAGAGTTGACAGCAGTTTCGTTTGGACTTGTAGCGTGATGAGCATATGGCTCGATTTCGGCACAGACGTCCTGCAATTGCTCAAATGAAACACTGCCTGGTCGCAATATTCGAGGAGGATCTACAGTCGCGTCGACTACGGTACTTTCAAGTCCGAATTGGGTTGGTTCGCCACAAACCAATCCAGCAATTCGACCGTCAAGATCCTCCGCGACAGCCTGCCAAGTTGTCGCGCTAGGGCGCCCTGATCGATTCGCACTTGGGGCGGCAAGCGGGAATCCGGCATGGCGAATAAGTTCAAGCGCAATCGAATGATTAGGTAGGCGAACTGCCACGGTATCCAGCCCCGCTGTGACTTGCTTTACAACTTCCGGTCGCTTTGGAAGTACGATCGTTAGAGGCCCGGGCCAAAATCGTTGCATCAAGAGATTTGCAACCGTCGGCACTTCGCGTGCGACTATCGATACTTGGTCAAAGTCAGCGATGTGGACGATGAGTGGATTGTCCGAGGGACGTCCCTTTGCCACAAAGATTTTCTTGACGGCGGAAGCGCTCAATGCATTTGCGCCAAGGCCGTAGACAGTCTCAGTTGGAAAAGAAACGAGTTCAGCAGCCTGAAGCAGTTGCGCAGCAGGCTCCAAGTCGAATGCCGAAAAATATCTAGTCTTCATTTCGCACTTGCCCGAGTTGCGACTCGTATAACGGGCGAAGCCGCAGAACAGCAATTAACGGCCGAAGCCGCAGAACAGCAATGGAGTGCAACTTTTGTCCCCAATCAATGACTAACAGTCGGTGTTCCGTTAGTGAAGTCTGTTTGTTTGGGTGTTGATTTGTTTGGAAAACGACTGGCAAAAAAGAATCTTTCCCAAAAATTTGCCCTTCGAAGGCGCGCGTCGCCGATCGGTAACGAATGTTGCTTTCCGCGACGAGTCTCCAAAACCAGCAAACCGTCCTTGACTTGCCGTACAACCCAATATTTGTCGACTTCGTAGGAATACATTTCACCGTGCGGGGATGGGAATATGTTTTTTGCTCTTCGGCCAGGTGACAAACTGTGTTTTTTTTGGGTATAGACAACCCAATCGTTTGGACTGAAGGAGCCGATCATGCAGAATATTTCCTCATTCAAATGTTCGCTATCCGAAAAAACTAGATTCTAATGCCCCGAACTTGGCGGTGCATTTCATGCGGGCGGTTTACCTGGATAAACGACCTGTACCGACTATTCTTTATCGTGAATCGTCTTGAATCCAGGCCAGCTTTGAGTACCACTAGAGAATTCAAGAGAATAAAATGTTTTTTTTGCTTAACTCGCACATTCCGGCTCATGAGCATCCAATGAAATCACCAGACATTTTGACAACCCAGACAACACAGGGTCGACCTGTCCGCATCCTGTTTGTGTGTTTGGGGAACATCTGTCGTTCACCTGCCGCACAAGGCGTTATGGAATCAATCATCCGCGATAGTTCACTGGAAACTCAGTTCCAGGTCGATTCTGCGGGAACAGCCAGTTATCACATTGGACGATTGCCGGACAACCGAATGATTGCTGCTGCGGCGAGGCGAGGATACAAATTGACAAGTCTAGCCAAGGAACTAACCAAAACACACGTTGCGGATCGGCAGCTAGTCCTGGCGATGGATCAAGGGAATTACGCTGAAATCGTTCGCATTTCGG
>JAYVBW010000486.1:0-2876 GCA_043750255.1 Pirellula sp. | reverse complement strand
GGCAGGCGGGACTTACTTGGAGCAAATCGATGATTTCAAGACGTGACTTTATCCAGGCGACTGCCATGAGTGGTTTAGCATTGCGATCACTGCAGGCCGCGAACAACGAAACCGAGCCTCAGTGGATCGACGCCCACGTGCATGTGTGGACTCCGGATACCAAACGCTATCCGCTGGCTGAGTCATTCAAAGCGGCGGACATGGCACCGACAAGCTTTACTCCTGACGAATTGTTTGCGCATTGCAAGTCGCAGGGTGTCACCAAGGTGGTACTGATTCAAATGAGTTTCTATCGGTTTGACAATCAATACATGCTCGACTGCATAGAGAAGCACCCTGGGGTTTTTGCTGGAGTTGCGATTGTTGACGAGGGAAAATCCGATGTGGTTTCGACTATGAAATTGCTTGGCGAAAAGGGAGTACGTGGCTTTCGCCTCTATACGGACCGCCAGAAAGCGAGCGCCTGGAAAGACTCATATGGAATGAAAGAGATGTGGAACCATGCGGCTGACTCAGGACAAAGCATGTGCCTGCTGGCCAATCCCGATGCATTGCCTTTGGTGAATGCAATGTGTGAGCGTTATCCGAAGACACGCGTGGTCATCGACCATTTCGCAAGAATCGGTGTGACCGGTACGATCGATCCTATTGAACTAGACTATTTGTGCGGATTATCTAAGTTTGAAAACGTCTTTGTTAAGACAAGTGCGTTTTATGCGCTCGGCAAGAAACAAGCACCTTACACGGATTTGGGTGCGATGATTCAACGCTTGGTTGGCGAATTTGGTGCAAAGCGTTTGATGTGGGCATCGGATTGTCCCTATCAAGTGGTGGGTGGGCACAACTATGCCGATTCGATTAGTCTCATTCGCGATCGACTCGACTTCTTATCTAAGGAAGACAAGCAATGGTTGCTTCGTGGCACCGCAGAAAAGGTATTCTTTTAGGCGGAATACCCCGCTGGGCTTGGAAGGGCGATTTTGTCTCGGTGCACCTTGAGGACTAGTACGCAAACCCCGCGCGTAGCACAAAGCTGTCTGCAAGATCAAGATTTCCCGAAGATCGAACCCGGTAGATCAGCTCGCGATGGAAAGCATAACCGCCTTCAATAAAGCCCAAGCGAAAGCCTTGGCGAATTTGCTCAGACTTTCCAAACTCCAATCCAAGCATTACCCTAATATCGTTGATGTCGATGTCATCCTTCGATCCATCGGTTTGTTTGATGGTCCATGCTCCACCTCCGTAATAGCCACTCAAATACCACCATACATCAGATTTCCCAAGCGTCGACACGTAATGCGATAGCTTGGGTTCGGGGAAAAACAGATCGAAGCGAGTGTCCTGATTCGGCATCCATAACAAGCCGACTGCTGGGAGCAATTTGATTTTATTTCGGTCAATGTAAAAGACACCTGCTCGAAACGTTGACGTGGGGGTTAGTCGCAAACGCCCAAGCGCTTTGACTGGATAGCGAATACTCTCCGAGTTGACAGCGTCGAATGCAGAGAAAACACCAACTCGTACCCCTAGTTCGAAACCCAACGTCTGCTGAGGATTCGTTTCCCACCCAAAATCCACGAACGCACTGAAGGCAGAACCAGGTAAATCCGACCCATTGCTTGGGCCCGTCCACTCATGTTGTGAATAGGAAGGAATGACGTAAAAAGGCCGAGTGCTATTTAGGAAGTTCGGGATAGCAAAAACAAGCGAGACATCGCTGTCGAGGATTTGTAGTGAGTTTGGTTTTCCGCCGCCTGAACCACCTCCACCTGGAAGCCAAGCTTGCCGGAACCTCGGTCCTTGAAAGAGCCGAATCACCTGACTGGTTCCAGCATTGATGTTGGCTCCAGTGCTGTCCCACCAGTTGTTTTGTGGTTGTCCATAGGGATTAAACTGGTAGGGGTTCGTTTGGTAGGGGTTCGTTTGGCCTGGTAGACCGCCAGTACTGGGAAATAGTACGTTCGGGACTGAGTTAGGATAAACGTTCGATGGAAATGGCGGTTGACCCGTCGGTTGGGTAGAGAAATTCGGAAAGGTGGTATTCGGGCTTGCGCCGAAGGAGGGCGTGGCAGGTTGGCTCCGACCAAACAAGTCCCTCAGGCTCCAGCCCGGATAGGTGGGCGTCCCCATAGGATTGGTGGCTGGATAAACAGGTGCTGTGTTAGGCCGAAAAGCAGGCGCGTAGGGATCGAAAGTGCCAGTTCCGGTCGGAATAGCAGACGGCTGAGGCATATAGCCATTTGGTGGGAACAGTCCGTTTTGCGGCGGATTTCCTATCCAAGGGTTGTTTTGAGGGCTTGTAGGCAGTTGAGCAACAGGCTGAGCGAGGCAAATCGCTGGCGCAGCAATCATCCACAGGTAAACTGCAAGTCTCCAGCTCGTTTGGATTCGTATTGGACCCACAGCGCATTCCTGAATTATCCGAAATCGAGAGGGGAAAATTCCGACTCTCAATCGGAAGTGAATACTTCTTGTCAGGGACTCCAGTCAAGCTTTCTTGAGCAATTCCCTAGAAAAATACAGAGATTTAGCTAATTCGACCACTTTTACAGTTTTCGTATCTCGCCCATTTCTCGCAAATTGTTGCTTATCGAGGGAATCGCAACTATCCTTGGTACTAGCCGCTAGGAATAATTTCCCGGCCAGACTTCTCATTTCCCATTCTGCTTCGCAACCCAAGGGTCCTTTGGCATGCGTCTACAAACCCTATCCAAGTTTTTCTTTTCCGTCGCAATTGCTTTGATGCTTTGCACTGCCTCTAGTTTTGGACAGGGCGTCGGCGGAGGTGGTGGCGGCACCGGCGGCGGTGGCGGCACCGGCGGAGGTGGCGGCACCGGCGGAGGTGGCGGCACCGGCGGTAACCCCGGTGGCTCCGG
>JAYVBW010000485.1:0-2087 GCA_043750255.1 Pirellula sp. | reverse complement strand
CTTCGACCTGGCAACGAAAGCGCATCGAAAGGTCGCTGACTATGACGATGGAATACGAGGCCCGATTTGCTGGTCACCTGACGGAAATGATGTTTACTTTTCGCGATACCTTCCTAAAGATGATGACCGGGAGAAAACTGCCGAAGACAAGGAGCATGGACTTTCAATTTGGGCCGTTGGACGCGATGGAACGAATACAAGATTTGTGACGACGGGCTGGAGCCCAGACTTTCCTTGTAACGCAACGACAGACGGGAAATAAATCGGGTAAGAGCGTCCATTGCTGACCGCTCTCCCCACACCACCACGGAGATCGTCCAGCTTTTAACTTGTTTCTTGCGTTGGTTTTGAGGTTTGGACGAGCAGGCGGCGGACTGTCATTAGGTTCAGCACGAAGATGGTCAAGGCTAAACAGTTTTTTGCTCGCTGGAGTGTTGTCACACCGAATCGGCGCAACCCAATTCGTTGCTTAATATTCGCATTGGTACGCTCAATAGTTTGAGCTCGCAATACTCGGCTGGCCAACGCGACCGCGTCAGTCATCTTGGCTTTTTGGGCGTCGATAAGTTCTTGTCCAATGGGACGGACAACGCTGCGTTGCTTCGCGCCGCGGAGGCATTGTGCAGCCAATGGACATGCTTGACATTTCTCTGTACTTTGTCGAAATCGTTCCATGACGATGTTGCCGTTCACTCGCTGCCTGTTGTCACGATCATGATACGCCATCGAATGTCCAGCCGGGCAAGTGTACGAGTGTGTTTCAGCGTTGTATTGGAAATGGTCACGCGAAAGCTGTTTATTCGCCTTGCTCGATTGATTGGCCTTGCTGCGACTGTTTTCTTGTACGGGAGCGAATAGATTAACGTTTCGCTCCAAGCATATCTTCACATCCAATAGCGACGAATAGGCAGCATCCGCGTGTATTTCGTTTAGCTTGATGCCAAGGGTGGTTTCAACTTGGTCGATCATTGGACCAATGGTCCCAACGTCAGTTACATGGCTAGATAAACTCATGCCCAATATTAGCGACGATTTAGCATCGGTCAGGATCTGTCCACTATACATAGGGCAATAAACGTTTTCTTTGTCGCGTGAAAGCGCAGACTCGGGGTCCGACAAACTTACGTGGATCTCATCGATAGGACGTCGAGAAGCCTTTCTTTTGGTGGCGTTTTCTACGATTCGCCGCGATAGTACTATGTCCGCTTTATCGTAATTCTCTTTTTGTGAGAGTCTACCGTTGACAGTCTTTCCCATCCACGCAGGCAACACTGCTTCAGTTCCTTCTGCATTGTTACGACCGATTGCATCCAATAGCTCATTTCGGCGACGGGTCAACGTTTTTTGATTAACGATACGATGGCGTGAACCATAGCTTCGTATCGACGTTCCATCCACTGCAGCAACTGAGGGCGCAAGTATTTCATGCTCGATAGACTGTGTTATCAAGCTTTGTCCGATCTGTTCGATGATCGTGCTAATGCGATCTTGGAAATTGTAGAGGGCTGTTCGAGATGGAGTGATGCTGGAGATCAGTGTTTGCAAAATCGAATCGCTTAAGACTTCGCGCGCCCATTTTGCAGGCGACAGGTTTTTCTTGAGAATCTGGAAAATTGTTAGCTTGAACATCGCTGCCGGAGGATGCGGTGGAGAACCACGGCCACGCCACAGGCCAGCGAAGACCATTGGGTTGATTTGATCGACATACGCTCCGATCCAGTCCGCTTTCTCTTGATCGCTGGCTTCGAAGGTTGCATCGTTGGCCAGAAGAAAATCTCGCAGCAATGCGAACGAACTACTTGTGGCAGCTTTTTTTTGATACCATCCATGACTTGACCTTTTTGTTATTGGTTTACTACTGCTCACACAATTTGTGTGATTCCACCAAAAACACCTAGGTCATTTTTTTGGGGGCGAACCACGCGAACCAACGACGAAGATACAGGTAGACAGCATGGATAACTCCGCATGCCTCTAGCTGGAACGCTAGCTTTCCATCGCCGGGTCATCTCCTAACTCAGCGAAGATCATCCATACAACGATTCGTAAGATGTTGTGTAATAGACTCTTAAAAGCTGGACGATCTC
>JAYVBW010000484.1:0-2318 GCA_043750255.1 Pirellula sp. | reverse complement strand
TCACGTCGAATAGTCTCGACTGCTAATTTCACTTGAGGTAATCGAAAGGATAAACGCTTGAGTTCCGAGGCTGTATGTTCCTTGTCTTGGCCAAACGATTGAACCGTCTTAGTCGACTGCTGAATCAGGTTGTCGGCACGAGCTACTTGCGCAATCATGACATCAATTGCGGCCTGAGCAGCGTTGTTTTGACCAAGCGAGACCGCAACACCCGCTGCCTCAAGGTTCTTGCCAGCCGTTGCCCAGCAATCCTCGGGAGATAGATCGATTTCGTTGAGCAATGCGGATTCGGGCAAGCTCAATTCGCGAGCGATTGCACTGCGTGCATTTTGGATTCGATAACGCAGCGACTCCCCCTCTGGTCCGAGTTCTTGCCGGATACGTTCTGCAAGCTGCATAGAAAGATTGCCTCGCGTTACTAATCCCGTCAACTCACTTGCGATGTTAGCGACCTCGCTGCCGATTGATTGGGTGGCGGCCACTTTCATCAATTGATTGGCCCTGTTTGTAATAGAGCTGAGCTCTAGATCGATCCAATGCGAAGTGAATCTGAGTTCACCGAGTTTAGCGGCAGCTTGCTTCAGTTGTGGAAAAAGCTTCTCTCGAGCGTTCAGCAAATGGCTTCCGAGCGCAGTTGCTTCATTCATCTTGCGTTGCGCAACTGGCAAAACCTCTTGCATTGCTCCTACCGCGTCAAACGCGGAAAGCTTGTCGGCTTGCTCCAAATCGATCTCAACTGCGGGAATCATGACTTCTAGGTAATCTGGCAACCGGAAATAGCCATCCGATCTTGACTCCCCGTCCATGCGTTTATCCTGTGCGATGCATTTCCCCAATTTATCCTGCGCATCGGACAATTTCTCGTGCACGTTGGTGAGGCAATTCTCGACCGTATTCAGGGCGTTCTCTGCATCTACGCCGCGCTGCTGAAAAGCATGAAACACTTCTTCGAAGGTCAAGGTGATTTCATCGGGGATCTCGGTCCGATTGGCTTTATCTAAGTCTTCTTTATCGGAACGCACCTGGTTTGATTGCTCTCGCAAAACACCCGGAAGACCGTTCAGACGCGAGAATTTTAGCGGCTTTCCAGTGACTGCATGCATGGCTTGTTGATAGCGACTGCCACTGAACAGGTTCAGCAACCTACTGAAAAGACCGTTGGGATTTATCAATTCTCTTGCATCTTTGACGACACGGCGAACTTCTTTCGACATGATAAACAGATCGTCAACATAGTCGAGCGCTTGCTCGCTGACCAATTTCGTCGCGCCCACGTACCCTCGCTCGATAACTTTCTCTTTTGATCCTAACAGTTCCTCATTGCGAATGAACAATCGATCTATGCCCTCTGTTTCCTTTGCCACAACCAACTCGCGTCGGGCGAGTGCTTCTTCGGCCGCGATCATAATGGTTCGTCGACGTCGATTGAGCAACCAAAGCACTGCAGCAATGGAGAGCAACACTAGGATGAGGATGAAAAGGAGTGTACGGCGAATCCACGTACGAACCAGTTGCTCGCGATCCAACCGATCACGTTCTTGATCGATCAAAATTCGCCCTCTTCGAACGGCCTCATCGGCCTTTGCCGTAAAATCAGGCACTCCAAGATTTCCCTGTGAGACTGCTTTCTCCGCTTCCCCAATCCATTTTCGAGCTTCAACAATAATCACTGCCGCAACGCCATTTGGACCAGCAGCGAGAGACTCGAATTGACCGTCCAGTTCTTTTACATGCGAGGCCAAGCCCTGGGCTGCCGCATAGCCATTTAGGTAGGACAGAATCGCATCGTCGGTGGTCGAGAGTCGCTGCTGAAGAGTACGCGCGGTTTGAGGACTCAATTCTGCCTCGATGGCAGAGACCTGCCCACGCCAAGCTTCTACTGGCGGCACCACTAAAGGCCCAGTCGCTGTGGGATGATTCCGACGGTATTCATCGGAGGCGGCCTGAACCTGCTCAATCAACGTCCGAGAATTTGCGATGGAAGATGTTATCGAGCTCACAGCCCTCTGCATTTCGAGTTCGACACGACGCGCGTTATCTGCCTCTCCTTGAATGACCCTTGTAAGTTGCTCGTCAATCGACTTGACCGTATCCTTGACGGCATCCAAGATGCGTCCACCACTGCGCATGGCACGAAAAGCAGGTTGGTCGAGTTGGCCTACCCAGTTCGATTCACCAAGCCCTCGGCGATCCTGAGCGTCGGAACCAAAATAGCTAAACTTTCGCTCCTTCAAAGACATTGCAAACACAGCACCATCGCGTTCCATGGTTTTCGGATGTTCTAATTTTCCAAAGTCGGTGCGATTGCTTAGTCCATA
>JAYVBW010000483.1:0-2622 GCA_043750255.1 Pirellula sp. | reverse complement strand
GTTCGGTGCCATCAGCGGTTCGGGTGGTTTGACCAAGATCGGTGGTTCAACACTCATTATCTGTGGAAATGATCCGAACACTTACACCGGGGAAACGTTTGTCAATGGTGGCGTTGTCTGGATTCAAAAGGGGACGGCCTTTGGCGCAATCGACAGCGGCACGACAATCGCTATTGGCGCCACTGTCAAAGTCTCAGGTAACATTTCGGTCTTCGAGAACATCACCATCAACGGCTATGGTTTCGATGGCAATGGCTGCCTGATCAGCGTCGGTGGAACGAACTACTGGAATGGCTCAGTCACCTTGGGCTCCGCCAGCGCGATTGCATCGATTACCATCACCGACAACATCTGGTTCAACGGTGCGATCAATCTCGGCTCTTATGGTCTAATATGCTGCGGCGAAGGATTCCTTGAGCTGTTCGGTGCTATCGGGGGTTCGGGCGGATTGACGAAGATCGGTATCGGTACGCTAGTCATCGGTGGTGTGAATATCAATACCTATGCGGGCTTGATGACAGTGAATCAAGGAGTCTTATTAGTCAATGGAACGCTCCCCGGCAGTGCGGTAACTGTCAACGCAGGCGCAACCTTAGGCGGCACAGGAACCGTAGGCACGATCACCCTACATGGAGGTGTCGTGAGCCCCGGCATTTCTGGCGCTGGTATTCTTTACGCAAACAGTTCTTTGTTTGACGCGTCATCGAGGTATCGAGTCGATCTCAATGGAACGACTCCCGGCATAGGAGCCAACAGATACGACCAACTGATTTTTACGGGTAGTGTGAACCTCGGAAATGCTACTTTGGAAGTTTTAGTCGGGTTTGCCTCAGCAGTAGGCGACCAATTTACGATTCTTAAAACGGCTGGCGTTCTTACTGGATCGTTCGAGCAAGGATCCAGTATCTTCGTCAACGGTGTGGCCTTCTCGATCACTTACACCGCGAACACTGTGGTTCTGACTCACGTCAAGTTGGGATCTATGACAACTTTAACTGCCTCTGCTCCGACCACAGAGTATGGTCAGGTCGTGAATTTTACCGCAACGGTATCGCCAAGCATTTTTGGCGCGGGTACACCGACTGGCATCGTTACTTTTTTCGACGGCACGTCAGTGATTGGCACTTCCAATCTGGTTGGGGGAATTGCGACTTTGGCAGTCAACAGCTTGTCCGTGGGCAGTCATTCGATCACGGCAAAATACAATAGCGATGGACTCTTTGACGGTAGTCTGTCCCAGGTGTTACAGCAAACCATCAGTTCATCGCCAGGAGCTCCACTCGCAGCTGGCCAGACAGCGACGATCGGTTACTGGCAGAACAAGAATGGTCAGGCATTGATCAATTCACTCAATGGAGGACCGCATTCGACGTCACTCGGCAATTGGCTCGCCAGTCAGTTCCCGAACATGTATGGAGGTGTCGCGGCCGCCAAAAACCTCACAGGCAAAACTAATTCTCAGGTCGCCGCATTCTACGTGTCATTGTTCAACGTAACGGGGCCAAAGCTCGATGCTCAAGTCATGGCAACTGCCCTTGCCGTTTACGTAACCAACACGTATCTCGCAGGCACCGGTGCTGCACAATATGGATTCCGAACCAGCACGGCTGGTACAGGTGCCGCGACATTCGACGTCGGTACAAGTGGTTCAGCGTTTGGAGTACCCAACGGCACTCGGATGACGATCCTCCAGATTCTGTCTGCTGCCAACGCAAGAGCGGTTCGCGGGAAGCTCTACAACGGCACGACATCACTCCAGAACTTAGCAATCGTAGTTTTTGATGGCATCAATCAACGAGGTGATCTACTTTAAGCCAGTAGACCGTCAGCGACGGTTCCAGTGGGCGTTGAGCAATCGGCCAGATCCGGCTTAGCATCGTGCGGAAAACAAGTGTCGCCTTTCGCTCGGCGAAAGTAGCGTTTTTTCATTCTTTCGCGGAGAAGCTATGTAGGGTTGAGTTTCAAGAATAAATCCGGCACACTCGTTGGGAATATTCAAACACTTCATTCTCCAACGAGGGCCGAATTATGACTAAGGTTATCATGGTTGGTTGCGATTTGCACGACCGGTCGATGTTTTTAAAGTATGCAGTTGGGACTCAAGAGCCACTCCAAGCAACCTACGTTAACGATGTCAGAGGGCGTCTCAAGATGATTCTCGAATGACAAGAGTTTGCCAAAAAGTGCAAATCCAAACGGATCGTCTTCGTTTACGAAGCTTCTGGTTTGGGCTTTGGGCTTTGCGATCAACTGCATGACGAAGGGATCGAATGCCATGTCCTGAGTCCCACGCATTTGCCCAAAACGGTAAAAAGCGCTAAGCAAAAAACGGACGAGAAGGATGCTCAGATGCTCCTGGAACAAGTTCGTGGCTTTGTTTTGGCTGGCAATTCCATGCCCGTTGTATGGACGCCTCCACAACGACTCCGAGACGATCGTGATCTGGTTCGAGCTAGAATCGACCTGGCTGATTCCATCACCAGTATCAAATTGCAAGTTCTCTCACTGCTGAAACGTCATCAGATTGTCAAACCTGAATGGTTCACTTCCAGTTGGACTAAGGTTGCCTTGAAGTGGCTCAAGGAGATTCCGGCAAAGATCGACACTGCTGTTGCCGCTGTG
>JAYVBW010000482.1:0-1851 GCA_043750255.1 Pirellula sp. | reverse complement strand
GCCTCCGTTTAGACAACTCCCCGCATTCCAATTCGACTCTTTCGGCATTGCTCCAAACGGAGGGGGATGATGCGGCAAGTAAAGATGTACGCCAAGCCTTGCAAACATTGCTGACGGATCGCCTCAAGAACGTCATGGGCGACAGCCGGAAGCCATCTTTTTTGTCGGGGGGTAAGCAGATTTCCTTCCATGACATCCTGGAATCGGCAACTCAATCGTTCCTCCTATCTCAAAGTTCCGTTCGCAAAACAACGGAGGTAAAGGAAAGTACTGTTCCAGTCGTCGCAGTCGCCACTGGACCTGTTTCGAATCCGACTCATTCGAAACCTCCGACAACCGACCCTGCGTCCCAATTGGAAATCGAGGGGAGTACCGTCGAGGAAAAGAGCTTAGAAATCGAAATTGATTCGACTAGGCCCTACTTTGTCGAATTCGGAGGGGCCGTCCGCAATGCAGTACTATTGCCTAGCATTATCGCCAAACGGCTTGATTCAACGAAAAAGGCAATCATGGAAGATAGAAACGTCGCTATTGTGGTTAGCCAACGTTGCCAACAATCAGCAATCTTCTGTCTAGGCGAAAGGCTGGAACTGTCAAGCATTATGGATCGAGTATGGATGCCGTCATCCGATATTTGGAACCTAGCGAATCGGGTTTTAGCAAGGGTCGATGTAGATTGGCTTCCCGTTAGTAGCTAGTGCCGCAACCTGGAACTGAGCAGGCAAAAATTGCTAGTCGCTACGCAGGTTGACCCGCCGCGTTTAAGCCTACTTCCAACTCTCAACCGTTTCCATTAGCCGATCTGCGTTGACGAAGACCTCTGCCATCCAACCCGCCTTCTTCGCAGCTTCTACGTTTTCTGCTCTATCGTCAGTAAAAAAGATTTGCGGTGCACCATGGCCCGATTGACGTTGTGCCTCCTGGTAAATATACGCATCCGGTTTCATGCTCCTAACTTCGAACGAAAGGATAACCGGTGTAAACCATCCACGCACTTGAGGGTACGCAAGTTCGCTAATCCAGCCCCAATGCGCCTCGCACGTGTTCGAAAGCAATCCCATCGGTATTCCTAATCCGCGAATTTTTTCAAGGACAGGCATAATATGTGCATTCGGAATAAACATGTCCGCAGCCGCTTGAAGCATGTCCGCTACATCCAAATCCTTACCGACGGTATCTGAAATTCGAGAAACGAACTGCGCGCCGTTAATCCAACCCGACTCGTATTCTATCTGCAACGTTCCATCGAAAACAATCGAATGCATTTGCTCCCTTGAAATGCCAGCGACCTTGGCCATCTTGCGCATCGCTAAACTGTGATCGAAATAGAGCAGTACATTGCCGAGATCAAAGTAAACAAAGTCAGGTCGCATGAGTAAGTAACTTCTCCCATCGCTTGATTTGTTCCTCAACTCGGTCCGGATTACTGGAGCCGAAAGAACGGTACGATTGGACTGCACCCGATACACCTAACCTGGATCGGATGGTGCCATCCAATGATTCGTCAACGGACTTAATCTCAGCTTCGGTTAGGTCAACGAGCGATACGTTTCGCGCTTTCGCAATCGCAACTAGCGCACCCACCTTGTGATGGGCCGTTCGCTGTGGCATACCCTGAGCAATTAGCCCCTCCATTAACGCGGTTGCGTCGAGATAGCCCTGGTCCAATTTAGCTGATATGACGTCCGGTTGTAGCTCCGTTTGTTCAACGATTGGTATGGCTAATTCTAGGCAAGCCATTACGGTATCGAACGAATCAAATAGCGGTGGCTTGTCCTCTTGTAAATCGCGGTTATAAGCCAACGGCAATCCTTTGATGAGCACAAGCAGGGTTTGAAGATTCCCCACCAC
>JAYVBW010000481.1:0-2388 GCA_043750255.1 Pirellula sp. | reverse complement strand
ATGGCGGTCATCTTTGGCAAATTGATGTTGGTAAAAACTTTCAGGCGATGGCGAAGATTGGAGAGGCGTCAAAGCACTTTAACGAAGAATATGCCATGGCGGTGGAGCTTAGTCGATCGCTCTTTCCTGTTTTTCATTTTTACGATGAAGCTGTTCCTTCACATTCGAATTTATGTTGCTTGCTAATACCACTGTTGGACGGTGAGAACTGTTTGGCGATTGTGTCACTTAACGTCACAGTTCCCAATTCCGACGCGGCAGAGGCGTATCTGGCAATGTTAATGGCGATAGCTGAACGAAGTGCCAAAAATATGGTTCGCTCAAGATTTGCAAAACTTGAACGAGAATCCGCCCGCAATGCAAAAGCAAACAATGTCGTCGACGGTATCAGTAAACATTTAGAAATCAAAGAATTAGCCTACGATGTAGTGAATCGACTGCAGCATTATCTCGAGGCTGATCGGGTATCTTTGGCAGTATGCTGCGGAAGCACTACGCGAATCGAAAGTATTAGCAATCAAGCAGTGTTTGACCGTCGGTCCAACGTGGTTAAACATTTGAGGACTCTTGCAGGTCAAGTGGCAGGAATGGAAACTCCGCTGATTTACCCCCAATTCGATCAGGAATTGCCACCTTCGCTAACCCGGATGATAGAAAAGTACTTCGAGGTGGCCCACTCGGTCGGCATCGTTTTATTACCGATTTTCGCATCGTCACGGCGTCGCGACGATCCTGAAGACATCGCCGGTACCATTCAAGGAGATGAAGAGCGCAAAAAATGCATTGCCGTTTTAATTATCGAGGGGATTGAGTCCACACTGGACACAGATCGGATCACGCGTCGGTGGAGCCGTATAGAGTCTGCGATTTCCAATGCAGTGGCAAATTCGCGAGCGCACGACGGATTGTTCTTGATGCCGGTATGGCGCTCGATTGGTGCTTTTGCGGAACTTTATCGTGGTCACACACGCCGAAAAGCGATGATAATTACCTGCGTTATCGTTGGTGTATTGGTCTCGTTATTGATGATTCGGTCTGATTTCAAAGTTCGCGGAGAGGGAGTCATTCAACCGATCGTTCGCCAGCACCTGTACGCTGAAGCGGAAGGTACGATTGACAAACTCCTCGCCGCCGAAGGTGCGGAAGTAAAGAAGGGCGATTTGCTCATCAATCTTCGCAATCCGGAGCTGGCCAGCCGCGTTGCGGAAGTGGCAGGTAAGCTTCGTGAAACCGAATCGCAATTACAGACTGTAACGTTGCAACGCGCTTCGCGGTCGTTTTCAGATGAGCAAGAAGAACGCGAGCTCGTCCGAACATCTTCGACGGCAGTCGCGAAGATCGCAGGTTTAAAGGAACAGCTTGAGTTGCTTCATAGAAACGAGCGACAGCTTGAGATTCACAGCCCAATCGATGGCCAGGTCATCACTTGGAATATCGAACAACGGTTGCGCGACCGCCCGGTTAAACCCGGCCAACGATTGCTTACCGTCGCAGTTCCATCTGGAGGTTGGGAAATTGAATTGCGAATTCCAGACAAACGGGCTGGATATCTATTGAGGGAGTGGCAGGAAAGCACAAATCGCGATCGATCGATGATGGTTTCCTTCGTGCTTTCGTCTGATTCAACGCGTGTTTATCAGGCCCCGGTCATTCATGTTTCGCCCTCTAGTGATGTGGACGATAAGGATAGTGAAAATGTAGTCAGAGTCCGCGTACGCCTGAGTGATGAAACCTTTTCGAAGATCGCTGGCTTGAAGCCGGGAACCACTGTAATTGGACATGTTCATTGTGGCACCGCTTCAATTGGTTACTGCAAGTTGTATGAATTTTTCGATTGGATACAGCTCGCATGGTTCCAATTTATAGCCTAACAAAATTCCCACTATGAAAATCTCGACGATAATTACGCTTGCGATCGCTTCGTGGGTCTCAATACTGGACGCCCAAGAGTATAAGACGCTGGTCGTTGTCCGCGAATTAGACCAAGTCAACGTCCCTGCCCAGCAAGATGGTCTAATTGCAGAACTCGTGGTTCGTAGAGGCCACCGCGTAAAAGCACAGCAAACGATTTCCGAATTGGACAAAACAGAGATCAACCTAAAACTGATCGTGGCTGAGGCGGAACTGAAACAGATAAAAGCCAAAGCTGCGAACGATGGTCCGGTCGCAACGGCACAGGCAGCCGTCACCCGCGCGGAAAAAGAAGACGAACTGCTTCGTGAACTCGGAAAAAACGCCGTCTATCTAGAGCAGTTTCGGATGCGGAACAACTTGGAACGCGCAAGTGCCGAATTGAGGTCGGCCAAGAATCAACTATTCCAAGATGGCCTTCAAGTTGATGTAAAAGTCAGTCAAGCAAAGTTATTAGAAAACGACTTGGAGCGCGCC
>JAYVBW010000480.1:0-2013 GCA_043750255.1 Pirellula sp. | reverse complement strand
AATTTGGCGTTCACTTCCGTTTGGAGCATTTCGATATCATTATTGAAATCCAAGTGGACGTTGGGGAAGGCAATTCGCGAGCCCTTTTGCTCTGCCAATTGAAAATCGTCCCACTTGAAACGAAGCTGTTTGAGAAGTCGGGCCAAAGGGCCTTTCTTGGCGCCTTTTTCAGTGAAATTGGTCATAGCATGGAGGCCGACATCGTAATTTCGACCGTTGACGCGGTAGAACGAATTCAACCCTCCAATCGTCCAATGCTTTTCTAAAACACAGACCCTTTGGTCGTAATGGGCCAATCGAATGCCAGCGGCCAACCCGCTCATTCCAGCGCCAATAATGATGGTGTCATAATCGTTAGACGAATTCATGCCCCCATTATCAGCAAGGAGCTGGCTGCGCCCAGGGGCGTCGAGTGGGCTGATGGAAATACAAGCCCGACGCGCAAGCGAGGGGTCGAAACCATCCCTCGTTTGCGCGTCGGGCTTGTATTTAAGCCGTTAGTTTAACTATTGGCTGCGATTTTATCAGGCCAGGCGGCGAGTATGACTCGGAGGTCGCCGCAGAGAAATCACGGCGAGGATAGCACAGCGGCGTAAGTTCAATTGGCGGTTGACATTTCAACGGAGGGAAGATAGCTTTTCCGCTTGTTGCGCACGACACGGCGGGTAGTGAAAACTGGGCTTTGAATTCACCACCGCCCTACCAAAAACTACCAACCCAACAGATAACAACGGAATGAATCCACAAGAATTGCTCCGAATTGTAGATTCGTTGCATCGAGAAAAGCAGATTGACCCGGAGTTGGTCATCTTGGCAATCGAATCTGCTTTAATAACCGCTGCCAAAAGGCAATTCGGAGAGGAATCCGAGGTCTTGGTGAAGATCGCGCGGGATGGCGGAGCGATTTTAGCCACCGTTAACGGTCGGAACTTGAGCGAAGATGAAATTGGGCGAATCGGTGCCCAAACTGCAAAACAAGTTATTATTCAAAAGCTTAAGGAAGCCGAGCGGGACGCTCGTTTGGATGAGTTTTATTCTCAGATAGGCCAGCTCGTCACGGGAATCGTTCAGCGTACGGAACGCGGAGTGACGATCGTTCAGTTGGGGAATGTCGAGGCAATCCTTCCTCGGAGCGAGCAAATTCCTGGTGAAAGTTATCACAATGGCTCGCGAGTTCGGGCAGTAATATACGAAGTCAAAGCCGCTGGCAACCGTGTCAAAATCATCTTATCGCGTACGAAAACAACGTTGATTCAGCGTTTGTTTGAACAAGAAATTCCGGAAATTGCAGACGGTGTCATCCGAATCAACGCGATCAGCCGCGAACCAGGTTACCGAAGCAAAGTCGCTGTTAGCAGTAGCGATCAGCGGATTGACTGCGTCGGAGCTTGCGTTGGAATGCGTGGAAATCGAATTAAAAATGTGACTGGGGAGCTTGCGGGCGAACGAATCGATATTGTCCGCTGGAGCGATGATCCAATGGTGTTGATTCCAAACGCTTTGCAGCCTGCCGAAGTTGAACAAGTATTGCTTTGCGACATGATCGGGCGCGCAATTGCCTTGGTCAGCGACGAGCACTTGTCTCAAGCGATTGGTCGTTATGGCCAAAATGTTCGCTTGGCAAGTAAGCTTTGTGGGTGGGATATTGAAATCATGACTGCTCCCGAATTGGAGCGGCAAATCGAGCGAGCCATGGAGGGATTCATGGAAATCGAGGGCATGAACGAGTCTGTTGCCCAGCAACTGGTCGAACAGGGTTATTTGTCTTACGATGATTTGTCGGTGATTGAGCCCGATGCGTTGATGGAAATGGGTAACTGGACGGAAGAAGAAGTGGATGCGATTGTCGATCAGGCAGATACAAAAGCGAGTGAACAAGAAGCTGTCGAAGAAGAGCGAAAGCATCAAGACAAGCTAGAACGTGAAAGAAAAGCAACGGAAGAGCTCGATCGGAAGGAAGGTCTTTCGACTCCTCCCCCTCCTCCGGCGGAATTATCTTCCGAGGAAATCGCT
>JAYVBW010000479.1:0-8396 GCA_043750255.1 Pirellula sp. | reverse complement strand
CGTCTGCTCATCTGTGTATTCATCTTTAAACCCTTCGCCAACGAGCATGTCTATGGCACCCGGAACAATCTCAAACTCGAAAGGCACTTCATCGATGACTTCCCCGTCGAGAGTAAAACGCATACCAGGCGTGGACTGCAATTGCAGTTTCTTTACTTGTCTAAAGACTACTTGCTGACTTTCTAATAAACTCGAAAACAAAGTTTTCGATGCAATTTCGAACATGTCTAGCACATCTCCATTCTTGATTATTATTACATCAAGCAATCCATCCGTGGGCGATGCAAGCGGTGCTATAGGAATGCGTCCTGCATTGGTGCGACCATTCGCAACCAATACTCCCCAAGACTCAACCTTCAAAACTTCGTCGTCCATTGTCGCTTGAATTCGAAAAGTCTTCATGGCTCCAAGAACTCCGATCGCGCCCCGAAGGTAGCAGAGCGGACCCCACATCGTTTTTATGTCGTCGGTTATAGATTCGCTGACTTCAACACTATTTCCCCCAGCGGCCACATTTGCAAAAAACCGTTCGGATCGTCCGGCACGGATTCGAACCACATCAATAGGTGCGAAGGTACCATCAACCAATGAGCCAATCACCTGTTGATTATCGTCGGAAATTAGGAGCGTCCCTGCAAAATCATTGGCTGTGCCTATGGGAATGATTGCAAGCCGTGGACGTAGTTCCGCTCGAAGGCACATGATAGCGTTAACTACCACGTTCACTGTCCCGTCGCCCCCTGCAGCGACAATCAATTTGCAATTGTCGTCAACGACGGCTTTACGGACAGCCTCGTTCAAGTCGACATCGCGAGTCAATCGCAGAATTTGTGTCAACTCCTCGCGTCCCATCTGTTCTAATAGGGTTTCAAATGCTGACGATTTTCCTGATTTTCCATTCGATATTACTAGTCGATTTCTCATTTTGTACTTTCAACATGCGTGCGAATCCACAACCGTTCAAAATAGTCCGATTAGTGTATACAGTTTATCTTGTATTTTGACTCCCATCATTCACAAACAACATGACTAAGAACATCATCAGGCAAATCACAGACGGCCGCACTGACTTGGTATTTGATTACCTATATGCAGGCCTCTCTGTGTACAGCCGAACGGCTCGCCCATGACCTCGTGGTTAAAGTGCTACTCGGCAATGGAGCGAATCCCAACTGTGCTACCAAGCTAGCCGTTGAAACGGGTGGTTTCATGCGTGATTGCAGAACAAAAGGCGAAACACCTTTGCACCGAGCTGCAGCCTTTGGCCCTGTCGAAACTATCCAGATGCTGTTAGACGCGCGAGCAAACATTGAGGCGAACGACATGAATGGCGAACGGTGGCCAGCCGTGATTCTGTTGCTAGGGATGCTCGGTGCGAAAGCACTGCCTATGACGGTGGATGGACCGAGGCTTGGATTGCTCATGATCGGCTTTATGGGGCTGGCTGGTTTGGCATTGGGGCTCGTCGGATGGTGGCTGTTTTTTAGTCGAGCCAAATGGAGCGAACGACTCCTTGGGCTTGGCGGTTTAGGGGCGATTGCGGTGGCTGCCCTCTTCGCTTTAGACAAATCGATGCACGGAGGAACCATCCAATCGTCGTAGGTAACCGAGTCTACGCTCGCAACAGCCAAGAAGCGGCTTGCTTTGAATTTGCAACTAAATAACAACTGTTGTCCGAGAACTCAATGCGTCGAATCTTGTGTAGCTCCCGAGGATCTTTTCGTAACTGACGCGTGGGCCTTACGAAAAAATATCACGGTCGAGCATGCGGTAGTTGATCGCTTCCTGGACATGATGCGGTTGAATCGTTTCGACCTCTTCTAAGTCTGCGATCGTGCGGGAGACTCGCAGGATCTTGTCATGCGCTCTGGCTGAGAGTCCCATTTCAGTAACCGCGATTCGCATCAGCTCGTTTTCCACCTTCCCCAACGCACAAAATTGGCGAAGCTGGCGACTGCTCATTTGCGCGTTGGTGAGTGTGGTTGTATTTGCAAATCGTTTGGCTTGCCTTTTCCGAGCGATTTCAACTTGGATTCGGATGTCTGCGCTGCTCGTTCCCGGTGGTCCATTGGTCAATTCATTGAATGGAACCGCAGGTACTTCTATATGAATATCGATTCGGTCTAGAAGCGGGCCACTGATGCGACTCATGTAGCGCTCGATCTGAGGCGGAGTGCAATTGCAAGTTCGTCTTGTATCCGTCCGATAGCCGCAAGGGCATGGATTAAGGGCCGCAATCAACATGAAATTGGCCGGAAAAGTTGTGCTGCGCATAGCACGCGAGATCGTGACGACTCGATCTTCGAGCGGTTGTCGCATGACCTCCAATGTCTTGCGATTAAATTCTGGTAGCTCATCTAAAAACAACACACCGTTATTGGCGAGAGACACTTCGCCGGGTGCAGGCGGACTTCCGCCTCCAACCAGCCCAGCGTCCGAAATCGTATGGTGCGGCGAGCGAAAGGGACGTTGCACCATGAGCGGTTGGCCAGGTTGTAAACGACCTAGGGCTGAGTAGATTCGAGTGGTCTCGATCGATTCGTTTGCAGAAAGCGTTGGCAAGATCGAGGGCAATCGTTTGGCCAGCATTGTCTTGCCCGATCCAGGCGGTCCGAGCATGATCAGGTTGTGTGCACCGGCGGCGGCGATGGTTAGCGCTCGCTTGGACATCTCCTGGCCGCGAACGTCGCTGTAGTCAACATCGTATTTCGAGAACGCTTCATAGATCTCGTTGAGACGGGATGGCACTGGTTCAATTTGCAGTTTGCCAGACAAGTAACCAACTGCTTCGCTAAGCGAGCTAACTGGAATAATATCGATCGCTTCAACGACGGCGGCCTCCTGCGCGTTTTCGGTCGGGACAAGCAGACCGCGAATGCCAGTTTGCTTGGCAGCGGCCAAAGCCATCGAAAGGACCCCCTTCACTCCGCGTAGTTGTCCCTCGAGCGAAAGTTCACCGACTGCAGCATACTGCTCCAAGACGTCGCGGTCGAGTTGACCGGAACCGACAAGGATGCCGAGCGCGATCGGTAGATCGAAACTAGATGCCTGTTTTGGAAGTTCAGCCGGGGCAAGATTGATTACGACGCGATCATGAGGACGCGTGAAACCACCGTTGACCAGCGCACGCTCGACTCGATGTATACTTTCACGAACCGCTTGCTCGGGTAGGCCCACCAAAACGGTCTTTGGTAGCGGTGACGGTGACAAATCCACTTCGACATCGACAGGCAAAGCATCAATTCCAAGCAAAGAATAGGTTTTGAGCTTAGCGAGCATGGCGTGCAACCTAATATCGCGTGCAAAAAATCCTTGCGTCAAAAGACACAAAGATTCATAATGAAACATACGCTTTCGAGGCCCATTTATACCACCTTGAACTATTCCGGTGGGAATCACGCTATCGCAAAGTTGCAAAGATTTTCATATCGGCCTCCAAGTCGATCGGTAGGAACGAATCTATTGTAGGTCCCCAGGGCCGGTGTGCGGCAGATCTTTCACCATGGCCGCGAAGTGATCAGTCCTTCTTCTGGGCTGCTCGCTGTTGCGTAAAGTCTACGCGGAATTCGTCCTGCTTGGTGAGCCAACCTGCCAGCAATGGTCGCATGCTTCATCGCCAACGCCATAGATACGGGTTTGCGAGCGTGCGCAATCGCGGTATTCAGTAAAACGCCGTCTGCCCCTAACTCAAATGCCATCGAGACGTCGCTGGCTGTGCCAACTCCCGCATCGACAATGACTGGATACGTTGGATCATCGCTTTTGAGGTATTCAAGAATAATTCGAAGATTGTTTGGGTTAAGTATGCCTTGGCCACTTCCAATAGGCGAACCGGCTGGCATAACGCTTACCGCGCCCGCCGCCTTGAGGCGGACTGCCATAATGGGATCATCGCTGGTATAGCACAGAACTTGAAAACCCTCGTCCACCAGCCTTTTGCATGCTTCGAGGGTCGCAATTGGGTCAGGCAACATCGATTTTGAATCGCCTAAAACCTCTAGTTTTACCCAATCAGCTCCAGGGTTTTCCAGCGACTTCAAGATCTCTCGGCCAAGTCTTGCGACACGTACCGCGTCAATCGCGTTATAACATCCAGCCGTATTTGGGAGCAAAGTAAACCGTGCCAAGTCGATGTAGTCTAGCAGATTCTTTCCTTCGCGATCATAAAGTTTTTCGCGGCGCACAGCGACAGTGACGCAATTCGAACCACTTGCATCCAACGCTTCCTTCATAAGCTGCAATGTGTCGTACTTGCCAGTACCAACGATCAAGCGGCTCCTAAGAACGTGGGTGCCAATCTTGAGTGTCTCATCGTCTCCGCCGCTCGAGAAAGAGGGTGTGGTTACCAAAGGCATATCAGCCACCACCAACCAAAGTGACGACCTCGATTTTGTCGTCATTTACCAGACAGGTCGTCTCATATCGCTCCTTGGAAACAATCTCAAGGTTCAGTTCAACGGCACAGAAGCGGCTTTCTACTTTTGCCGATCGAAGCAAATCCACGATTGTGGATTTTTCGTCAATTTGCCTTTTTTCGCCATTGAACTCGATTGTAATCATCGGGCACTACTTGCTAGTCGCCACTTCGGTTGCTGCTGGTTGGGATTCTTCGAGTGTCGGTGTCATGATCAGATTCTCTCGATACCCTTGAGCGTCCATCATCGTGAATCCAAGAAAGAGCGCTACGAAGATTAGACTGCTCAGAATAATGATCATGTTCAGCGGCTTATCCCAAAGCAGGTGCATGAAAAAGGCAATCACCAAACCGGCCTTAATAGTTGCAATAGTTAGCGACAACCAAACTTCAATGTTCCCTAGGTTGAACGTCGATTGATATACAGTCAAAACCGTGAGGGCAAGCAATGCAAAAAACACGGTCAACAACATCCAAATTGGCATTGGGTGTGAGAATTCTGCGTCGTGTAATTGACATTGCGCATTCTGCGAGTGTTCGGCTGTTGGTGTTGACATTTTACTTCTTTGCGAATCACGTAATCAGGTAAAGCAACGGGAACAAAAAGATCCAAATAAAATCGACCAGGTGCCAATAGAGACCGACATTATCGACCGGTCCGTAGTACTTCGAGTGGAACTCCAAATTCGCCGCCTTTACGATGAGCCAAGTGATCACCAACATTCCGCCTAGAATGTGAAACGCGTGAACTCCCGTCATGCAGTAATAGATGCTAAAAAACAGTCCGGCCATGCCTCTTTGATTGACGGTTGAGTCCGGTGTATTACTTTCGGCTGGTGTAATTGCGACATCGTTCAAGGTAGCAGGGTCGGCGGAAAGCAAAATCACTGGTGGGACTGCAGCTTCCTCCTGGGAATGATCTGCGGCATGTTCAAGATGGCTGGCTGCTCCATGTGCATCCCCATGTCCCTCTTCTGCTTCGAGAACAAGACCAAGCCCGACTCCACCGAAGAAGCAAAGGGCAGCAATGACCAATGGCCCAGCAACTCGCAAGTGAAATTTATTAGCCGTTACGATGCCATAGACGAAGTACAAAACAAAACATACCAGCAAAACCAAAGGTGCAATCGACAAGTACCACAAATAGGGAACTTCGGAGTGTGGTGCCCCAGCAATTTGCGAAACATAAAATTTGCCTGGGAACAAGCCGAGAGCCCATTTGTGACTGTATTCAACGGCCTTGACGCCCAAAAAAATTGCTGCGCAACCCAATGTCGCACCGAGCATTCCGATCAAGGTTTTCGTTTCTTTAAGCTGTGATGCTCGAACAGCCCAGGCCATCGTCAACGAACTAAAAAGCAATACACCGGTGTTGATGGCCCCGAGCTTTTCGTTCAAAAATGTCGAACAAAACTCAAATACCTCAGGGTTGCGATTACGGTATAGAGCGTAAGCACAAAACATTCCGCTGAAGAAGAGCACTTCTGTTACCAGAAATAGCCACATCCCCATTTTGCCTGCATCAAATTGTTGCTCAGCGTCGTCAAAATGGTGCGCAAGCCACGGTGGATGCTCGTGGTGGTCATGTTCAGTTGGTGTTGGCGCTACCGCAGTAGTCATAATTAAGTCGTAGAGTTGTTAGGTTTTCAAACGGTAGCACTTACTTCTTTTTGAAGTAGCCACCTGTTTTGGGATCGTACTCGATGTTGGAAAAATCGTAGGGATCGCCAACGGACGGGGCGGAACTGAAATTATCATGTGGCGGTGGGGATGAGCATTCCCATTCAAGAGTTGCACCACCCCATGGATTCCTGGGTGCTTTACTTCCGTAGAAAAGTGAATGCAACAGAGTCAAGGCGGCGACCAAAAGACCCACGCCAAGCATTACGGCTCCTATGGTCGAAAGGCGATGCAAATCTTGAAACTCCAAGGCGTACGATGCATACCGCCGTGGCATACCACGAGTGCCTAAAACAAATTGTGGCAAGAAAGTTAAATTAAATCCCACGAAGACAATAGCAGCAGAAACGATACCTGCAAAATCGTTGAACATCTTTCCTGTCATTTTTGGCCACCAGTGAAAAAGGCCACCCAAGAAAGCAACAAGAGTTCCACCCATCATCACGTAATGAAAGTGGGCAACTACAAAGTACGTTGCGTGCAAATGCATGTCGGTTGAAAGGGCACCTAAAAACAACCCCGTTAATCCGCCAATGGTGAACAGGAAAATAAACGCCAACGCATAGACCATGGGCGTATTCAACGATATTGTCCCCTTGTACATCGTCCCTATCCAGTTAAAAACTTTGATGGCAGACGGGATCGAAACGGTAAAAGTCAAAGCACTGAACACAATGGTGGTCACGTCTGCCATACCACTGGTAAACATATGGTGGCCCCATACAAGAAAACCAAACAATGCGATTGCGATGGAGCTGTAAGCAATCATTCGATAGCCAAGAATGCCCTTATGGCTGTGAACGCTCATCAATTCGCTGATGATTCCCATCGCTGGTAGAATCATGATGTAAACCGCTGGATGCGAATAGAACCAAAAGAAATGCTGAAACGCAACTGGGTCACCGTTCAATTTCGGGTCAAAAATGCCAATTCCCAAAACGCGTTCCGCTGCTAGAAGCAACATGGTGATTCCTAGGACTGGAGTCGCTAACACCTGAATAATCGCCGTTGCGTAGACTGCCCAAAGAAAAAGCGGCATTCGAAACCAAGTCATCCCCGGTGGACGCATGGTATTAATCGTCACAATGAAATTAAGGCCGGTGAAAATTGAACTAAAGCCTAAGACGAATACACCCATGGTCGCAGCTACTACCGGTCCTTGTGTCTCGATACTATACGGTGTGTAAAACGTCCAACCAGTGTCCAAACCTGTCGCAAACATGGAAAAGAGAAAGAAAATTGCTCCAGAAACCCACAGGTAGAAACTACCTAAGTTCAATCGTGGAAAGGCAACATCCTTTGACCCAAGCATGATCGGGAGCAAAAAGTTACCGAGTGCCGCAGGAATACTGGGAATGATGAACAGAAACACCATCACCGCACCGTGCAACGTAAAAACCTGGTTGTATTGTTTATTGGTCAACCAAGCTTGCGACGGATCCAGATTCGGATTCCAAAGGTGGAGCCGAACCATCAAAGCCAGTATGCCGCCAAGCGCAAACGACGACATAACGCAGGTCAAATACATCAAGCCAATGCGTTTATGGTCGAGCGTCAAAGCCCAACTCAAAAAACCAGACGAATGCGTCAGGTAATTGTCTTCCTCGCCCGCCTCTAGGTGTGGGGCCGGCATTGTCACTGGTTTAGTAACAACACTCATGGGTCTAATCCTATTCGTAAAATTGAATTTGGTTTGATTTGTTAGCTAGCATAATGAACCGGCCTATTTCTTAACGGGCGGTGTTGCTGACTCAAGTGACTTGATAAATGCAATCAATGCTTCGATCTGTTCTTCCTTGAGTTGCCCCTTGTAGGACGGCATTGCAGAAGCTGTTTCGTAGCCTTTTCTGGCTTTCGCGATCGGGTTTAAAATAGATTCGGTAACAAAGTTTTCGTCAAATGAAACCTCTCCACCGACTGCGAGCGGCACCGGCTTCCCCCATGAACCATTATAGGATGGACCCGGCCCCTGAGCACCCTCTTTACCAGCATAGTGACAACCCTTGCAAGCTTTTCGTTCGTAAAGCCACTTGCCGCGTTCCACTAGATCTTCCGGCTCTTTGATCGCTTCCGCTAAAAACTTGGCGTATTTCTCTTCGCTATCAACAAAAACTTTCGCAAGCATGGTGCTATGGTTGTCGCCACAGTACTCGCTACAAAATAAATCGTAGGTGCCTTCGATGGTCGGATGGAACCAAGTGTAGTTGTACCGACCTGGCACGATGTCACGCTTTATCCTGAACGCCGGGACGTAGAAACTGTGCAATACATCATCTGACCGCATAATCATTTTGGCAGCCCT
>JAYVBW010000478.1:0-1577 GCA_043750255.1 Pirellula sp. | reverse complement strand
CTAGGCTCATACCGAGCGAAAGATCGAGCCGACCTCGTCGAGTTGCTAAAGCAAAACTGGGGTTGCCAACTCGAGTTAACTCGGTCGCTCAGCACCATCCATCCTATTTTGGCAACTCGCTTCGCCGAATGCGTTCAAGAAGCCAAAAACGAACAAGCCTAGGAACTAGAAAACTAGCCCCTAGCAACTAGCAACTAGCAACTAGAAAAAAACTAGCAACTAGAAAAAAAAATGCTTTCCAAAGAAACCCTAGAACAATATCGTCGCATGACACCTAGCGAACGCTTGGCGCAAACCATTCTGTCCATGGAAGGAATTGACCGAGCGTTGTTAACTGGAACCGAGCAGCAAGTAGATCGGAAATTCGAGTTGCTGCGTCGTGAGAATGATTTGCGAAACACGAACATGTTGACAGCGATCGCGAAATCACGCCACTACGGCAAATGAATCCCGTCCTCGCGACACTGCTAAAAATAGTCACTTGTCTAACTGAACTGAAAATCGAATACGCGGTAATGGGCGGTTTGGCTGTCCGAGCACACGCAATACCGCGACCAACGAACGACGTCGACCTTACGATTTCTTTGGCGAGAGAAAATCTTCAGAATTGGTTTGAGCGATTAGAGATCATCGGAGTCACAGTTCCAGAGACATATCGATCGGGATGGGTCGACAGCGTCGCTGGAATGCCAATTGTTAAACTTAGAACCTATCTGGATCCAAAACAAAGCGTCGATATAGACGTCTTCTTGGCAGAGAGCGAATTCCAATCGAATATCCTAGCACGAAAAGTCCGTGTAGAAGTAGAGGGTAGTCCGATCTGGTTCATTTCCCCAGAAGATTTGATTCTACTCAAACTGATAGCCAGTCGTCCTCGCGACTTAATTGACGTTGCGGACATTTTATTCGTGCAAGGCGAATTGGACCAAGACTACATGCAAAAATGGTCCCGTCCCCTAGGAATCGAAAGCCAATTAAAAAAAGCCCTAGCAACTAGCCACTAGCCCCTAGCAACTAGCCCCTAGCAACTAGAAAAAAATGCAGTTAACCATAGAGCTACCGTCGCGAGAGCAACAAATGTTGTTCAATCGAATTCGCTGGACAGAAGTGCTTGCGGATCCGACTATTATAAGCTTTCCGTATCGAGTCGAAACGAATGCATTTGGGCAGATCACGATGAATCCACCAGCATCCGGTGGACACAGTACACGCCAAGGAAGGATCACGGTTTTGCTCGATCGATTGCTAGGCGGTCATTCTCTTCCGGAGTGCCCAATCTCAACGATTGATGGAGTCAAGGTTGCAGATGTTGGATGGTATTCAGAGGCGAGGCTTGTTCGGCTCGATGGGCAAGTAGCCTTTGAAATCGCCCCGGAAATCTGTGTGGAAGTGTTATCACCTAGCAATACGAAATTTGAAATAGATTACAAACGCACTGTTTATTTTGAAGCTGGCGCCGAAGAGTTTTGGGTGTGCGATCTCGAGGGACGGATGAGTTACTTCCAGCGTGACAACCCGACCGAGAATCGATCGAGTTCGCAAATCTGCCCCAACTTCCCAAACGCGATCTAGAAAAC
>JAYVBW010000477.1:0-1529 GCA_043750255.1 Pirellula sp. | reverse complement strand
AAAATAAGAAATAGAAATACAGGCTATGGAAATTAGGAAAAGCGATGAAGCTAGGAAGTGTATCATTTTTGGGTCGGAATTCGCTAAGTCGCAACGATGAAATGATTTAGGTAAGTAGATCCCCGCCTAGAACATCATCATGAGTAAGTGTAATGATATCAAATCCTTGAATTCGCAGGGGATTATCGGGAAAGTTCGGAGAAAAGAGAGTAGGCAAGTCGACACTATTTCGGGTATTGTAGGATGCGTCGCAAGGACACGAACCAAAGCCGGTCGGGCCACGTGACATCTCACCATCGAAGCGATGTATGGATGAGTATTGAAAGGAAGGAGTGGAGCCTAGCGGCCACGGACTCTACCCCGTCAATGGATCAGAAGCAGTGATCTATTGCCTTTTAATACTCAGCAACATACATCTCAAAACGAAGTTGCACACTCACCAGTGCACTGAGACCCAGCACCGCGCGATTGAACGGAAACTCGGAGTGCATGCTGCGATGGAAGCTTGAGATGAACGGGCCGACCGGCTATTTTTTTGCCGCATTAGTCAATCCGCCACATGGTTTCTCCCACCGTCCACATCCCAGTCTTACTCCAGGAAGTCCTTCACTGGTCTGGACTGGAACGAGAGAGCACGGAGAGTCGAACCGTTGTCGACGGTACCCTGGGGGGAGGCGGGCATGCTTGGCATCTTATCCAAGCTCTCCAGCCGCGTGACTTTCTAATTGGAATCGATCGAGATGCAGCAGCCATCGATCGGGTTACCGAACTTTTCGATCGGCTATTGCCTCCGAAGCAAGCCGAGGCAAGCCGATCCACTTGCCGAATCCGTTTAATACAGAGCTCCTACCGCGACCTACCAAGTTTAATGGTCGATCACGCAATTCCAAAAGCAGACTGCATCCTCTTGGACTTGGGCCTTTCGAGCGACCAACTTGAGGACACAACTCGGGGATTTTCTTTCCGAACCGGCGGAACCCTCGACTTGCGGTTTTGCACCGAAGAAGGAATCTCGGCAAGTGACCTTCTTGCCAAGATCGATGAGAAAGAACTTGCCGACATCATTTATCAATTCGGCGAGGAGCGATTCAGTCGTCGCATCGCGCGAGCCATCGTAGAACGTCGCCGGCATTCGCCAGTCCGAACCGCCGAGGAGTTGGCGGAACTGGTTCATCGTTGTGTCCCCGGAGGGAAAATCCATGGTCGAATCGATAGTGCGACGCGAACATTCCAAGCCCTTCGTATCGCAGTCAACAACGAGTTGGAGCATCTGAAAACCGCCATAGAACGCCTGCCCGATTGCCTTGCTCCTGGCGGCCGATTGTTGGTCATCTCGTTCCATTCTTTGGAAGACCGAATCGTGAAACATGCGATGCGCGAGTGCGCCCAATTGCAGGTGCTGACCAAGAAACCGATCCTTCCAAGTGATTCCGAATCGTATGAAAACCCACGCAGCCGCAGCGCCAAACTGCGAGTCGCTGAACGTGTTAGCTGAAATGGGACATTGTGCAATTCTTATCTGCTCTTAC
>JAYVBW010000476.1:0-6346 GCA_043750255.1 Pirellula sp. | reverse complement strand
TCGGGCAATGTCATTCTCACCGCTGGTGGCGCGGCGATATAGCTTGCGCTGGCTGCCATGGATCCCAAAACGGTGCAACTCCCGGCATCAAGTCCTGCCAATGATCCCAGATAGACGCCCAGTGCACCATGCGCGATCGGAGCCGCAATTCCGAAAGCAATCAAAAACACGCCAGCGTGTCTTAGATCGGCCAATCGCGAACCGGCCACCAGCCCCATTTCAAGCAGGAACAACGTCAATGCGCCTTTAAACATCCATTCTCCTTTGTCGAAAAATGGTTTCACGGAAGCGTAGCCTTCGTACCCAATAATGAAGCCGATGACCATGCCACCGACAAGCAAGACCATGGAACGAGCGGTCAGCAATTCATGCCAAACTGCAACGAGCGAATGGCTTTTAGCATCGAGCGCGACGGTTCCAGACGCGCGGTCTCGATCCCGCTTTGATTTTGCCAATCCAAGGACACCGATGGCTAAAGCGATTTGAATGCCAGGAATTTCCAAAAGAGTGAGCAGGGTCGGCATGAATGGGGCGACGGACCCTTCGCCTAAGTTCGCAAGCACGAACTTCTCGGCTGCAATAAAGGTGACTGCGGAAACAGAGCCATAGTGAGCGGCGATGCCAGCCGCATCAGCAATCGAGAATCGTCCTAGATAGCGAAGCGACAGGAAAGAACTGATGGGCGTAATAACACCTAGGGCGATCGTCACCACTGCTGGCAATAGGAGTTGTTGCCATTGGCTATGGGAAAGCTCCACGCCACCTTTAAGCCCCAGAGCAAACAAAAGATAGATAGAGAGCGATGTGTAAAGATCACGTGGAATCGCCATTTCGCTCTTGATCAAGCGACAAACGATCCCGAAGGCAAATGCCAACACCATCGGAGTGCAAATGTTGGACTGAAACATTTGGAAAAGCGTCATGATTGAATTCCACTTTCAAGTTGTGGAAGTTCGACGGGAGCGACCTTACCGGTACTCAGGTCATAAACACCGCCAGCAATTACCAGCTTTTTCTCGCGCACGAGTTTGGCGATCACAGGAGACGATTCAGCTAGAGTCGTCGCTTGATTTCGAACGTTGACTTCAACCGCTGGCGAGGAATCATTGGACAGCTCTTCTTCAGCGGCCGCTCCGCTATTGCCCGCGTGCCATCCACTAGCCGAGAGCGTTATGCCTGCCGTTAGAATACCTCGACGACTAACAAGCTTGTTACCGTCATACGAAACGGCAGTAAGGCCTCCAAACGAATGTTGCTCGTCTATTTGTTCGGATTGCTTTCTCGGTCGAAAATTGGGAAACATGAATTAGGACCTCCCCTAGCAAGACAATAGTATCACGACTTGTATATCGTGTATTGTGTAGCGTATCTCAGCAGAGGAAGCAATACAGAAATTGGGAACTTTGATTCATTCGTTGGATTTGGATGTAAATTCGAGCTGAATTCTTCCAAAAATTAACTATTCGCAGACGGTCGTGTGTCCGCCTCCACTGTCCACCAATCCTCAGTTTACAACTACAGTGCCCAAAGTTATTTGTCGCGTTCACGAAATTCTTTTCGTTGCCGTTGGGCTTCGTAAACCAGCAATGCCGCTGCAATCGAAACATTAAGTGATTCAATGTTAGATGCCATTGGAATAGAGATCTGTCCCGTTGCTAGTGCTCGAATTTCCGCACTTAGTCCGTTTCCTTCATTCCCAAGCAAAAATAAAGTCGGGCGGGTCAAATCGGATTTCCAAAAGGACTTTCCTTCCGCACAGGCGGCAAGAATCTGAACGGACGACGCAGCTTGCTGCTTCAGGAAACTTGGAAGATCGGTAACGATAGGTGGGCTTCGAAACCACTGACCTGCGGTGGAACGCAACACTTTAGGGTTGGTCGGTGAAACACTATCTCGGCTGAGATAAACTTGGCTAACGCCAGCCGCTGCGGCGATGCGAATCATCGAACCCAGGTTGCCAGGATCTTGCAAGGACTCGACAGCTAATGCCAATGAAACTGGAGTAATATGGCTTTCGTCGTGGGCTTGATGAACAGCTACTCCCACTATAGGGGACCGCGATGAGGTTGTAGAAAGCCGCCGCAATATGTCCGTGCTAGCTGGCTGCAAGAGTACTTTCATACGGTTAGGATCGGCTACCAGTCGATCCAATAGCAGTTTGTTTTGCTCTGCCCACGCTTCTTCAAAGCAGATTGACTCAAGTGGCCACCCAGTTGCAATTGCTTCCTCAACCAAATGCGTTCCCTCGATTAGGAACTGGCATCTGTCGCGTCGCTCGGACGCTTGATGCAATCGCATGGCCGACTTAAACCACTCATTATGGTGGCTAGAGATGATAGGCTGGAAACGCATTGTGCAGAACAACAAAATTTAGTCGAGTCAATTGGGAAAACATTTCCGGACAGGAAAACAGTGTGCATTGTAACGATTGTGCATAGAGCGCCCAACAAGCCGTATGAATATCAGCAATAAATTGAATGATTTTAAAGACCAATCAATTATTCGAACACGCTTTCCGATGCTACTGTTGCGAGTCCGTGTGATTGAGAGGGCCTGATCAGACTCCCGACACAGCCACTAGCAATCCCTAATGATGTTCAGCAGGGTAGCGTGTGGGTTTTCGGATGAAATGCAACGTGTTTCAACTTAGGACTTACACAGGCGTCTCCATACGCCACATCCTGATCAACATTTAGGGTGACAATAACCAATCCATTCGGGAGATAATTCACAATGACAAGAATTAATACAAACGTAAGCTCACTAACCGCTCAAAATCGTTTGCAACGCACCAACAACGACCTACAATCCGCTCTGACTCGGTTGAGCACAGGTTTGAGGATCAACAGTGGCAAGGACGACCCTGCAGGTTTGATCGCTAGCGAATCGTTACGAAGCGACATCACCAGCATTGGTAAGGCGCTATCCAATACACAACGCGCCAATCAAATCATAGGTACCGCAGACTCGGCGCTCGGGCAAGTTAGCTCATTGCTAAACGATGTACGTGGTCTGGTTACGGAAGCAGCCAATAAGGGTGCTTTAAGCGATGACGAAATCGCTGCTAATCAACTTCAAATCGATTCGTCGCTCGAAGCGATCAACCGAATCGCTCAAACAACCACATTCCAAGGAAAACGCCTGCTCGATGGTTCACTGGATTTTCAGGTACAACAGGGTGCCGGTTTCACCACGGTCAGGGATTTGCAAATCGACTCTGCCAATTTGGGTGCAGCAGGCACCGTTGCAGTCAGCGTGAACATCACTGCGGCGGCGACCAAAGGACTCGTCACAGCCGCTGTACCCGCAGCGGGCGCAGCTGCCAAAGCCAACACAACGTTCAATTTTAACGATTCGACTGTCGGTGCCGAAGCAGCAGGTACTGTTAACTTTGCGGCGTCTTATGTAGCGGGTGCAGAAGCCAGTGGGAATGTAGCTTTCGACAACGCCGCCACTGCGTTTGTGGAAGCAGGCGGAACACTGACTTTGGCTGGTGGAGCCGCATTTAAGATCACTGCAAAAGATGGTACTGTTGTTGACGGTACGGCTGGCAATGGAGTCATCCTCAATGTTACCACCGGTGCTACAACGACGGGATCTTTCAACGCAACGACCAATACACTGAGCCTCACACTTGCAACGGGTACGACTGCAGCTACTGCTGTAACCGCACTTAGTGCAATCTCCGGTGTAACAGATTATTTCAGCCTCTCTAATGGCAACGCGACCAATGTGGTCGCTAGCGACGCTGGCATTAAGACCGGTGTCCTCACTGGCGGTACGGATGAAGTTCCTACGACAAAGGTACAAGCAACCGGTACAGGTGTCACGTTCGGTGGCGGCACCCTTTTAACATTCAATATTGCTGCTTCCGCCACGGGTTCGTTTGCTGGCGTGCGTGGTAACACTACTGCCTTTACCTACACATACGGCGCCGCTGTCACAAGCGCGACATTTGATGCGGCCGCGAACACAGTTGCTTTGAGCATCAATAATGCAGATTCCAATGTAGCTATCCAATCAGCGATAAACACTGGATTGAGCGGTCAATTTACGTTCTCTGCCGTTGCGGGAACGGCGGCCGGAGCCACAACAGGAACGGGCGGAACGTTGGCCGGCGGAACTTCGACGCTCGTAGCTGCGGGTTCAAGAGGTGGTTTCAAACTCTCAGCGAAAGATGGTGGCATCGCCGACGGATTGACGGGCAACTCAACGGTTCTAAATCTTACGGCTGCCGCAACTGGTACGGCAACGACTGCAGTTTATGATGTTTCCAACAACCGATTAAATGTGACCGTTGGCAAGGGTGCATCGATTACTGACATCGCAAATGCAATCAACACTCAAGGCGACTTTACAGCTTCAAATACTAGGTTTGGTACGTACAAATTTGCAACCGCCGACACAGGTGCTAACGCTGCAACGTTCACCGGTGGTACCAACACAATTGCGACGAGTTCTTTTAAGCTAACTGCGATCGACGGGGGACTGGCCGACGGCGTGACTGGAAATTCAACTGACGTTACATTTACTGCTGGTTCTGCTACATCAGCATCCTACGACCTCGCGTCCAATGAGTTGCGAGTGATCGTGGCTGCAAACGCAACGATTCAAAATGTAGCGGACGCCATTTCCTCCAATGTCGGGGGCGTTTTCGGCGTTTCCAACATCAGCAACGGGTCCTCAAAGTTCGCTGCTTCTGGAGCCGACTTTACAACTAGAACCGATCCGCTAACGGGTGGTACGACGAATGCCGCCGGTCTCAAAGATCAGTTGGTAATTAGCGCAACTGCAGCAGGCGTGACTGCTAACGGTGTGACGGTTACGTTCCAAGAAGATGCGACTGTCACAACCGGTGCCCCAACGGCAGCGATTGTCGCTGGTAATATTGTTGTGAAGATGAACAACTCGGGCAATACCTTGCTCTCCAGTATCGCCACAGCCATAAACGGGCTCACGGGTTATTCCGCAACGTTGAGCCCAACCAGTAACGGCGATGGTTTATACAAAGCCGCCACTGAGGCTCCGCCATCCGTTGGAACTTTAACTGGAGGAATCACCGGGGGTGGACTTTCAGCCGACGTCACTTTCCAATTGACGGGCGGATCCGGATCGGAAGTCTTTAAGTTCCAAAAGGGAGCTACGACAGCTAATGTCATTCAGTCCGTCAACTTACTCAAGGACTCGACCGGCATCGAAGCAACCTTTAACAACACCAGCAATAAGATTGAATTTGGCAGCGTTCAATATGGCTCAGCTGGCGTAGTCGGGATCGAGACCCTTAGCGAAGGTTCAGGAGGAACATTTGAGAGCGGGTTGGTCGGTGGGCCACGTTCCCTTGGAACTGACGTGCAAGCTACCGTCAACGGTACTGTCGCCACCGGTAAAGGCAACAATATTAAGCTCAACACCTCTACGCTAAACGTCAGCTTCACCGTTGCAGATGGTTCGAGCACAGCGGTGAGTTTCAACATCACTGGTGGGGGTGCTCAGTTCCAAATTGGTCCTGACGTAGTTAGCAATCAGCAAGCTCGTCTCGGAATCGGTAGCTTGAACACAGCCAAAATCGGCGGAGTTTCGGGTAAGCTGTTCGAACTATCGAGCAGTGGCTCCAAATCGCTAACGAAAGACGTATCGGGTGCTTCTAAGGTGGTTAATGAAGCGATTAGCAAAGTCACAACACTCCGAGGTCGATTGGGGGCATTTCAACGAACTGCCCTGGAAAGCAATGTGAACTCCCTGAACGACACATTGACTAATTTGAACGAAGCACAAAGCTCGATTAGAGATGCTGACTTCGCCAAGGAATCGGCCAACTTGACGCGTGCTCAGATCCTGGTTCAATCCGGTACGAGTGTGTTGGGAATCGCCAACCAAAGCGCGCAAAGCGTGCTGTCACTCTTGCGATAAGCAAGTGATTAGCCGCGGCTCATTTCTTGAATTAAAATTGAAAAAAAGGGGTGTCAGGACAAATATTTCTGACACCCCTTTTTGTTTGCATGCGTCATTAAAGAAAAGATGGTCGATCGCAATTGCCGATAGGGATTGCATCGTAGCGCGACGCGCAGGCAAGTACCGAATTCCGTTCACTAGCTTGCGCGTCGTGCAAAATGATTAACCCCCTGGCGAGCGCCTGAGATTCCAACTCAATATATCTAGATAGTATTTTGAAAACCGCGGCTATACCGCGATTAAACCGCGACTAAAACCCTCAGCGACACGCGAATCACGTGTCATTACTGGTTATTATGGGCAGAATCCAATCGAACATTGGCCTTACCACGGGCCTGAATATCCAGTCCACCGTCGACCAATTGCTTGCGATCTCCGCGCAGCCCCGCGACCG
>JAYVBW010000475.1:0-4831 GCA_043750255.1 Pirellula sp. | reverse complement strand
CCTGTCATGCAAGGTTGGCTATGAGAGCCAAACACCATTGCGTTGGAATCATGAGTGTCCTCGCTCGGTCCCAATGATTCACTGTAGTCTTCGTCAGCCTCAATGACTTGGCTTGCTAATGGGCTATGAGGAGCGGCGATGGGACCGTGTGAATGAGCGATCCCGGCTTGGCAGTTCTTACAGCCCGCCTGCACAACTCGGCTCGATGGAGTGGCCGCAACGGACGGTTCGCTTGGACTGTAAAATTCGCGATCAGTGCTTCGACCAGTGCGAAGCTGGGCAAAGCCTGGGCTCGCGTTGCCAAGGTTAATAACCGCGAACACTCCAACGCCTAGTCCCACGTTCAAAGCCGTTCGAAATGCTCGACGGCGGAATTCGCTGATGTCTCTAATGGCCATTGTAACCCCCAACAATTCTAAACTTAACGACAACGCAGAGTTTGACGCCTGCGCACTTTGCTAGGCATTTAATCGGAAGTTCCGGCTACGGAAGTTGAGTAAAGATGGCGGGATTTAAGGGCTGGTCGATCGTAGATTGATAGCAATAAGGCTATTGGAGTTTGCAGGATATGCAAACTAACGGACGCGGCAAAGCAATTGCAATGATGTGCTGAACGTTTGCCGATCTTGATAAAGACTCGAACCGAATGGATTTTGGTCTCAAGTGAATGATTGAAGGTTGCCCAATGCGTTTTCGAAATCGGATCGCATCGATCTACGGTAAAGGGAATTACACCATGCGACGAACTTTCGCGATTCTATCGATTTTTGCTTTGACGCTTAGCCTGGTGGGGTGTGCGGACATGAGGCATAGGGCAGGCGTCGATTTCGCTCGCAACGTCGCTTGGCCGCAGCCATTTCGTGGTGCGGATGCCGTCTCCGTTATTGCACCGTTTGAGGTAATGCGAGACAACGGCTGGAGAGAAAACAACACTCTCGGAACGACTTTGTTCTCGACAGAGAACACTTTGAGTGAGGCCGGTGCAATCAAAGTTCAGTGGATAGTCACGCAGGCACCGCAAAATCAACGCATTGTCTATGTTAAATCAGGCACCACAGAACAAGCAACGAATGCGCGTGTCGAAAGCGTACAATTGGCTGTTTCTCAACTAATTCCAAGTGGTACATTGCCGCAAATACTGGTGACCGATATCGAACCAGCGACATCCTCGGGTGCTTATCAAACCTTGGTTCATCGAGCGTTGATCAAAACGACTCCGACACCTAGGTTGTCGAAGTTCACGGGTATCAATGCGCCGTCGCAACAAACCGTTGCTCCGAACGCGGCTAACGCAAATTAGCAATTCGACAAGCCTCGCGGCTCAGTTTGACCCCAATGATTAGATTGATTGATGATTGGGCGTTACTGTGCGAGTTCCCGAAGAACTCGCATGTTGATTGAATCCCATTCTTCGTCATCTTCGTTCGTTCCTTTTTCTGTTTCAAGGTACATCGGCAATGTCTTGAGCGTCTTGTGCTTCAAGACTCGCTGAAATCCTTCGAGTCCAATCGTCCCACGACCGATATGTTCGTGGCGATCCACACGGGAACCGCAGCCCTTTTTGCTATCGTTCAAATGCAAAGCGCGAATCGCACCAAGCACGTTGTGTTTTTTGGCGACTTTATCCCAGGATTTGAACCCTTCCGCAGTCGAAAAGTCGTAGCCAGCGGCATGTGCATGGCAGGTGTCCAAGCACGCTCCTACTTGCAATGCATCGCCGGTTCGCTCCAATAGCCAACCTAGCTGTTCCATATTCCATCCGAGATTCGACCCCTGGCCGGCAGTATTCTCTAGCAGCAGCCAAGCAGACTTGGGAGCAACTCGGCTGTGGATCTCACAAATCGCCTTGGCAATGCGTTCCAGTCCAGCTTCAGGGGTCGATTCAACGAATGCCCCCGGATGCATAACGACTCCGTCGAGACCTAACAGTTCAGCTCTTTGCCATTCGATCACCATCGAATCTATTGACTTCTGCCACAGCTCCTCTTTCGGCGAAGCTAGGTTGATTAAATAAGAAGCGTGTGCGAGAGGCCGAGTAACTCCGGTGCGTGTCAGGGCCTCTTTGAAAAGCGAGCAATCGCTCTCGGTAATCGGTTTTGCCGCCCACTGGTTATTGTTCTTGGTAAACAACTGGACCACGTCCATTGAATACTGCGCGGCGGATTCGACCGCTTTGTAGTACCCTCCCGCGATGCTCATATGAGCGCCTAACTTGACCATGTTTACCTTGCTTCGCCTAGATTGCCCAAATTGCGGTCGCTTGTAAATTCTCATCTTGCGTGCATCGCCTGGGAACACGTAATCTCCAATTGGGTTAGAGAACCAAGCAGAGCGTTTCGTGTCCCTGGCCCATGAGTATAGTGAACGCTCAAGAATCGAATGATCAGGATGAACGATTCCATGAAAATTGAACAGGTCCAACCGACCAAAACAAATGCGTTTTGCTATGGTGCAACGGTTGCAACATTGTCGTTCGCCGCAGCACTAGCCGTTGGGGCAACAGGTTGCCGAGGAACTGCGCCTGCCTTTTCGCAGGCTTTCAGCGGTCTAAGCGCTCCAGCGCGCGTACCGCCTCCCGCACAAGGCAGTTTTCAAGTGCCTGGCTCCTACTCTGGCGGTGTTGGATCATCATCGAATCCAACAGGCAAAGGCCTAGGAGGGTCCAGCTTTGACAACGGTATCAAGTCGAGCCAAAACACATTGCCTACGTCGAACCTGATCGACAGATTCTCGAACGCCCAATCTCAGCTTCTTAGCGCAAGCAACAACGCTCGCAATTCAGTAAACCGGGCTGCGGACGGAATCAATTCATCGGTTGAGCAGGCCAGCGCTCGTGTTGATCGATTGGGTCAAGGGGTCGTGCAAGCAAGCGCGATCCTTTCCGAAGCTGCAAAAACTCCCATTGTCAGTGCTGCCGCCGAGCGAGCCAACATGAACTACTCCGGCAGCGAACAGGCCCCCATCGTCGATAGCATTTCGGGTCGTATCGGAGATGGCGATTCGAATGAAAGTGCAATCTGGAGAACACCCGTCCGTCGATAGTGACTGATCGCTCCGCGATCGTGTTGCCATCGATTCAACGACCGCAGGGCTGAGTGGTCATCGATTATCAATGCACGTGCAATTGCCTCAATCTTGAAAGACCGTCGAGCAACGATCGGCGTTTTCCGCTCGGAGCGATTAAGCCAGCATTTGGGTAAATATGCTCATTGCGGTCGGAAAACTGATTCCAAAAGATGCCGTGCACATTGCTCTTTGAAAGCAACATTTGGATGACCTCAAGACCGTTCACTGGCATGCGGTCGCGGTTGCTGATAGGAACGTTTGCGTTCGTAAGGTTCAGTGCAATTTTTTCCGTTGTTGGCAGTTCGACTGAACCGCTGTCGGACATTTGTGACTGATCCCACCAAGCATAGTTTGGGTAACTCCAGTTCGAAACGATGTTGGATTTCGAAATTGCCGTCGAGTCGTGTTGTAGGTTGCAGGGTGCAGAGATATGCGCCAAAAGTGGAAGTCCTAAAATATTCCAGTGGTCGATCAAGTCGGAAATGTCAATCAAATCTCTTGGCATGGATCCGCCGGGCCAGTAATTAAAATTCAGTTCCAGGCCCAAGCCTGAAAGTCCAAGGTCGGCCCGGATAATAGCGTCAGCAAAATGCAATGGGCTGATCCCATCTGGCTTCTGCCCGAGGTATTCCGCCCAGGGGGCATCGATTGTCAATACGACTGGCGTCTTGGGATCACATCTACGAACAGCCTGGATGACGCCAACGGCTAAATGCAGAACTTGTTCGTCCGTGATGCCAAGTGTGTTGGGAGCGTTGAGTCCGGCCGCTGCCGACCACAAATGCACTTGACCTCGGTATCGCTCTACCATCAACGTGGCATGCTTGCAGGCCGCATCATACATAGACTGAAAGTCGCTGAGCAAGTAAAGCCATTTTGGAACAGCGTGCGATTGCAGGTTGAGGAGCGGACCGCCAAAGATGCGAAGCGAATTGCGACGCGCCCATTCAAGCTGAGCGTCGATCAGCGAAAGAGCGGCCATCTTTGACTCGGTCTCAAGTTGTCCCATTTCCATCGAGATGTTGATCGTATTGATTGCCGGAAGGATGGCTTCTACATCTTGCTCCCAGGCTTGAGTAGGTGTCAGCTTGATACCCAGGAGTGTGCTAAGTTGTTTTTCGGACTGATGCCGTGCTTGCAAGGACTGAGAGACGAAAGCTCGCGACAGCGGCTTCGACGCACTCACCGCAAGATCGATGGCCGTCTGTGCCAGCATCCTACAACGTTCTGCATCGTCCGCAGTCAATATCGCTTGGACAAAAGCCAACACCGATCGATCCATCATTGACGCGAACGCTTCAGGTAGCTTTAGCCCAAGTCGTTGCCAATCGATTCCTCGTCCGCGAACTCGATGGATCGTTCCTCTCGCAAGTTCGAGGTGCAACAGATAAGGGGTTTCTTGGCATCGAAGCGACGCCGTCGAAAGCATAATGGGGCCATACTCTTCGGTTGGCCAAACAATCGATAATTTTCCCGATTCATTGACCGTTCGATCGATGATCAAACAATCGTTTTCAATCCGATTCTTGCTGGCCCATGGTATCCCCTCGATGCCTGAAACAAACGCTGTACCCCATATTTGCGCGTCGTAGCTCTGCGCATTTGGAACTCGAAATCGCATTTGACCCATGCATGACTCAACAAGGGAAATCGGTTAGGGAATCAGTAAATGGGGGTAGTTGTGGGATGGGAAGTGTACTCGATGCTGACAAGATCAGCAATTTAGTGTTCCTATGGGTCGGAAAAATCAACCAATTCTCGCCCG
>JAYVBW010000474.1:0-3656 GCA_043750255.1 Pirellula sp. | reverse complement strand
CTGTCCATCAATTCAGAATATTTTTGCAATCCGTCCTCGGTTCGTGTTGTATCGGATGCGAGGAATTTGCCTTCCTCACTATTTGTTTAAATCTCGAAGTGAGAAATGCTTGCAAAAAAATGCTCCGTCGGTTGAGATTCTTTCGAGGAAGGGTTCCGGAGCCAAGGCCAGCATCCTGACGAAGAGCCCGTTTGCCAGTCTTGCTCGGCATGGCACCGCAACTGGGAGTTGTCAATGGACGACGCCGCTGCCCCACCTCTGTGGTTTCGATCTGTTATGATGGCAGGATGCGTACACTTATTCATCAATTACAACTCTCAATATGCGACTCGATTGCGATCATGATTTATTGTCCACGAAATCTAGTTTTGGTTTCTTGTATTCTTCTTCTTCCAGCTTCAACTAACGCTGACGAATGGGTATCGCTCTTCGATGGCAAAACAACGACTGGTTGGAAAGCGAATGAAAAGCCCGAGTCGTTCACGATCGAGAACGGCGAACTTAAGTTGAAGGGGGGCATGGCTCACCTCTTCTGCGAAAAGGAAGGCTTTGCAGACTTGAAGAACTTTGAATTCAAAGCGGAGGTCAAGACATTACCGGGTGCCAACTCAGGCGTCTTTTTCCATACGGAGAACCGAGGTCCGGGCGGCCTCAAAAAAGGATACGAAGCTCAGATCAATACTTCGTTTGTAAAGGACCCACGAAAAACCGGTAGCCTCGTCGACGTCAAGGATCTCGACAAATCCCCTGTTGCCGACAATGAATGGTTTGAATTCTATCTCGTGGTCAACGGAAAACGCATTGTCGTGAATATCAATGGCAAGCCGGTTGTCGACTACACCGAAGAAGACAAGCCAATCCGCAAGAAGGGACGCGAGGAACGAATTCTTTCGCACGGGCCGATCGCATTACAAGCTCACGATCCCGAGAGTACGACCTACTTCCGAAACATTCAAATCAAAAAACTCCCGGACTAAACTGCAACCTGCTTTTGATTCGGGAATTGCCCGGTCCAATTCACTTGTGCGGTCAATAAGTCCGACTTTCCTGACTTTCCTAGCTAATTATTACCAAATGTGGTGAGAACTGGTCCGATTCGAGATTGGAAAAGTTGACATTGGGTAGGGCTGTACCGTACCTTATTAGATGCGTGGTTTCCCATGCGTACTTTTCTCCCAACCTGCTCCTCTTTTTAATACCAACGAGGTGGCTTCATGCGCCGACGAACACACTCTAGTTTGCTCGTTAAATCGTCTCTTCTCCGTGTTGTAGCCTTAATGGGTGCAGTAGCCTTACTGGTCTGTTCTGGCATGTTTGCATCGAAAGCGATGTCCCAAGCGGCTCAGGATTCGGCTTTCAAAGTGAAAGACGTCAAGTTAAAAGACAAGGAGATCTCGGAAAAGGCGATCGAAAGAAACAAATCTAAGAGCGGGAAGACTGAAAAAGTGGATCTGGCACCGCTTGATCTGTATTATCGAGACTATTTGATCCCACTATTGACGCAAGCTTCTTCCCCAGAGTCAATCAATAAGGCACGTAAGGAAATATTGGATGACATCGAAACAATCGAAAAGAACAAAGCCCTAAGCGCCAAGTTCAATCCTACCTTCATTCCACTAATGCGAGAATTGATACTCAAGGGTACCGATGGAAAATCCTATTCGCCACAGACTCAGATAAATGCATTGATTCTGTTGGGTAGACTAAACTCGGAGGCGGCTGGCTCCGGTGCTGTTAAGCCGGAAGCTGGGATACAGAAAACTCTGGTGGATGTTATCGACCAAAAGGAAAACGACGGGTTGATTAGCTATGGATTGAGTATTCTTGCAAGGCATTTAAAGGGGAGTGCGGTTACGGAGAATTTTCGAATAGGATTCGTCAAGAAATTGCAGACTCATCTCACGGCACCAGCCCCATTGACCCGCGATCTAGATGCTCATCATTATCTTATAGAACAAGTAATTGAATGTTTGACAATTATTGCCAAACTGGATCCCGACAAAGAGTCTGGTAAACTTGCCACCGCAGTTTTGAGCCCTGCGTTAGTCAAGATCATGGGTGCACAGGAATCGGAATGGTTGGTCGAAAAGGCATTGCTAAGTTTTGGCATGATCACGCCTGTCAACTTGACGCCCGAGGATGTTGCTGTCGTTGAAAAAGCGATTGCAAAGTTCGTCAAGCAGTCACTTAAGGACTGGAAAAAGCGGATTGCAGATTCGGGAGGTTCGGGGGGGTCGATGGGGTCATCTGGTTATGGCGGTGGTGGAATGGGTGGTGGATATTCCGGTGGTATGGGCGGAATGGGGAGTGAAGGAGGCGATGGTGGTTATGGTATGCCGGGAACGCCAAACTCAAACAAGAAACCGAATGCATTTGATAAACAGCCAAAAGAAGTAAAGAACGCGAGAAGAATTGCTCACCAGCGATTCGAAAGAATCCACTGTGCTTTGAACAGTGAGTTTCTTGCCCCCAAACCACTCGTTGCCGATTCCAAAGAAAGAGTTCCACTGGCTCAGAAGGCTCTGCTGGCTTTGATTTCCGACAATGAAAAGGAAAAGGAAAAAGTCACTGAGTTAATTATGAAAATTGAACAGTTCCAGAAAGATCTCAACGACGAAAAGGTAATCGATCTGAACGCGCTCTCCATGTCGGTCAACAAATCGATAAGGGATATTCGGGTTGTTTGTGAACTGATACTTGCTGAGGCAAAAGAAGAAATTTCTGTCGAAGCGGAAGTAGATGTGTTCAGTAAGCCGTAGAAATTTGTCTCCTTCCCTAAATGGACGATGAACTTTAGAATCAGTGTATCCGCAAATCGGAAGCACTGAGAGGAAGTACATGTCGCACGAGTCTGGCTTAGCCGTCACAACCCCACAAGCACTTCTCAGTACTCTCCGCATCCCGAACACGTGGAATCACAAGCATTTGCTGGGATTGGAGCATCTGTCAGCGAGCGAAATCAATTTGATTTTGGACTACGCTGAGATCTTGCATGGCGAGACGGCGAACGGCAGGCGCAAGTTGGATTTGCTAAAGGGTCGCACGGTTGCGAACCTGTTTTTTGAAAACAGCACGAGAACAAAGAATAGTTTTTCCTTGGCGGCGAAACGGCTAGGAGCGGACACCGTTGAATTTTCCTCCAGTGGTTCGAGTGTCGCCAAGGGTGAGACATTCATCGATACGGCAAAGACGATTGAGGCAATGCTGGTGGACGCAGTGGTGGTTCGACATAGTTCACCCGGTACACCACAAATGCTCTCTAACCATTTGGATTGTAGCGTAATCAATGCGGGAGATGGCCCACATGAACATCCAACGCAGGGCTTGCTCGACATACTGACGATCCGCCAACATCGCGGCTCCCTGTCAGGCTTGACGGTTGCGTTGGTCGGTGACATTGCGCATTCAAGAACGGCGCGATCCAACATTTGGGGACTGCTAAAGCTTGGAGCCAAGGTCATTGTTTGCGGGCCCGCGACTTTGGTTTCGAAGCACTGGGAGAAACTAGGCGTTGAGGTTTCATATAGTCTGGACAAAATCCTTCCTCGCTGTGACGTTCTGAATTTGTTGAGAATCCAGTTCGAACGACAAGCGATTCGACCGTTTCCATCCGTGCATGAGTACACACTGCTGTACGCGATGAATCAGGAACGCAT
>JAYVBW010000473.1:0-4442 GCA_043750255.1 Pirellula sp. | reverse complement strand
TGGAAATAGTGGCCATGATCGGAGGTCACAATTACCAAGGATTGCTCCCACGCATTGCGAGCATCGATCCAATTGAATATTTTTTCGACGGCAGCGTCGCCACTGAGAACGGCACCAATAGAGTTATCAATGTTGTTGGCATGATTTGCCCAGTCGACATCCCCCGACTCGACCATCAACCAGAACCCGTCCGGGTCTTCCTGCAAAACTTGAATTGCCGCTTCAGTCATTTGTGCGAGGGTTGGATTCTCGTCGATTTCGGATTGGGAATAGACCTCAGCCTCTTTGACGTCTAAGACCGGTTTGTAGTCGCCATTCGCAGTTTGAAAGGGCAAATGTCCCTTTTTAGCGCCAAAGAAACCCAACAATCGCTTCTTTCCCGTTGCGGCTCGAGACGCTGCATCGGCCAATAATTTGGCACCATTGCTACCAGTGGTTCGTTGAGCGACGACATACATGGCCGTCGGGCTTCCGGTGCTCTCATCAACTCGTTTCAGATCGTCGTCGGCAAGGTATCGGTTGCCGGCGATGAAGTTCTGTCCCTGACCTATTCCGTCTTTGGTTTCTTCTCCGTAACCACAACCCAATAGGACGTCGAGTCCTGGAAGCGGATTCGATTTACGCGATACGCTCGGCAATCCCAGCATATCGCGTGTAAGATCTTGATAGTCATCTCGACTCACGTTGTGTGCATAAGCGGCGGCAGGCGTCGCATGACTGATTGGGACGCTCGTAACTGCGCCAACCGAAAAACCTTTCGTGCGTTGCAACCATTGTCCAATGGTTTCGACGTGTTTAAGTTGATAGTCTACGTTCAAGGCACCATTGATCGTTTTGATGCCTGCCGTGAGTGAAGTCGCCGAGGAAGACGAGTCCGTGTAGGCATGCACTGACACTTTCGATCGCCCGATTGGGTATTCGGTATCAATTTCAGTTTGCCAGGGAAACGATCCTGCCAAACGGGAGTCATAGCCTCCAAATTTGCTCACCGGTTTCATGTTCTGTTGTGCATCGACGTCCGTTTCTACTTCATCGCCATAGGGTGAGGTCACAAAATAGCCGTAGTCAGTTTTGCATTTATTGTAGTCTTGGAATAAAAGACCGGTGCCTCGGCCTTCCGTATATCCGACCCTTCCGGATTTGTAGATTGCAGCCGATTGAGTCGTCTGCCAATCCATACCATCGAAGACGACTAAGAAAACGTACTTTTTGCCAAGTTCCTCTGTTGCTTTGCGTTGCAGATGATAAACGTCCGTTTGATCGGCGTACGGTGCATCGGATCGAACCGTATTGGTCGGCAAGCGGCCATACAATTTCTCCAGTTTTGCAGCATCGCGATAGACGCTGCCTTCGTTCATATAACTTGCGAATGAACCGCCAAACACATAGACAGGGATTAATCGATTGGCATGGTTTGTCCAAGCACTGTAGCTGGTCGGTCGATTGCCCCAGTGCCCCCACGTTGCGGTCTTGTCGCTGATCGCCTTAGTTTGCATCTGTGCGACTTTGTCCATGGCAGCGGTATTGCCATTCGTAATTTCAATCGCGTCAGAGACATTGAACTTGGGTACCGATTTTTCCTGTGCAAGTGTCGGAGACCTCTGTGTCAAAAAACTTAATATCGAAAAAGTTAAAATGAAAAAGCGAAGTCGCATAGGGATTCAGGAACAGTCGGCGTGGCGAATGAATAGCGAAAGGATCTATTCTAAGTTAACGGAGGCCCTTGCCTATACGGGAAGCCCAAACGCAAAGACAAACGACCAAAAGTAGGTAGGTTTCTTTGCTTGCTCGCCGCTTTGCGGGTTAAACAAATCGCAAGAAGCCATTATTTATCTTTACTCGTCCTTGAACACCAGCCAAAGTGAGTGGTGTCAGCTTGTCCAATTCCTCGACGGTCGGCTTCGGAGCAGGTTGGCTTCGTCGTCGGCGATGAATTCTTCTTTCACCGGATCGATTTTTAATTTGCGATTTAATATCCATGCAATAGCAGCAGCATGACAAGCAATATGCGAGCGGCGCATCACGTCTGCATTGGCGACCGTCAGGGCACGAGAACGGATGCAGTCAAAAAAGTTCCTCGCATGGGCGGAAACATCCAATCCCAGGACTCGCTTGCTTTTATCTGATACCTCTTTCAATAAAGATTCAGGCTGCGCTACGATCTCGCCTGAATCACCGGTCTCGACCGATCCTTCCTCGCCGATAAAACGAACTGGACAAGTACCAAGTCGCGTGATGTAGTGCGGCGAACGATCTCCAAATGGTTGAGCCAAGAAATCGATAATCAACTTCACCCCATTCGCGTAACGGCATACGATGTTCTTTTCCGTCGGTTCGTACTCGATGGGCATGGAGTCATCTGCATTGTTAGCCCATTGGCAAAGATCGACCGTATGGGCTCCCCAATCGAGGAGTTTCGCGCCCGAATCGAAGTCCCACTGGCCTCGCCATTTGCCATCGCAGTACTGTTGATTGTAAGGGCGCCAGGCTGCTGGACCTAACCACAGGTTCCAATCGACGACGTCACGTGCTGGAGTTGGTTGACCAGGAAGCCATGTGTTGTCGAGAACGGGGATATAGATCGAAGCATGCATGGTATGCAATTTCCCGAGTTTTCCAGTATGCACCCATTCAACTGCCTTTTGAAAGTTGGGGACACTGCGGCGTTGCGTGCCAGCTTGGAAGACACGTTTCTCGCGACGAATGGTATCGGACAGTTCCTGGCAAGCAGCGATAGTGATACCGCACGGCTTTTCGCTATAGACGTCTTTACCTGCTTTTGCTGCCATCATGGATGCTGCTGCATGCCACCGGTCGCCGGTTGCGATCAACACCGCATCGATATCTTTCTTGTCCAACAGTTCACGGAAATCACGATAAAGCTTACAGTCGGTGTTTCCATAATGCTCGTCGACCAATTTCTTGCCAGCGTCACGCCGCGTGGCCTGGACGTCGGCAATGGCAACGCACCGCACATCTGCAAACGGCAACATCGCCTTAACGTCATAAGTGCAGCGCGGCCCGATTCCGATAATTCCGAACGTGATTTTTTCGCTAGGCGCGATCGCTCCATTACGGCCCAGCACATGCGATGGCACGAATGTTGCCACTGCGGTAGTGGCAGCGACACTCTTTAAAATAAAATTGCGACGCGAGTTATCGGTTGGCTTAGTCATGAATTATATCCCTGGCTGTTGTGAGGACTTGGGGGGATGAGTATATCGTCTTTATTGTTCGCTATCTACAATGGTGGTGGTATTCCCTGTTCGCCTTTCTTTCCAAATGATGGGAAGTTCCCGCTATTTCCCTACGCAATTCGAAATAGGAGCCACACCAAGCCCATGCGAACGATTGCTCTGTTGCTATGTGCGTTTAACGGTTCGCTTGCTGCTCAGGTTCTGCCATACGAGAACCCGCTGCTGGCTGACCCGCCTTACTACCGGGTGCGATACGAAGCCTCGACCGAGACGGGCAAGCTAGAGTTTCCGGCGAGTTATACCGTTTGGATTCCGCCGGGACTTAAGACGCTCCGCGGTTTGATCGTGCATCAGCATGGTTGTGGCGAGGGATCATGCAAATCCGGGCAGACCGGTGCGTTCGACCTACATTGGCAGGCTCTCGCCGGGAAGCACGATTGCGCATTGATGGGACCGTCTTACGAACAGCCAGAAATGGGCAACTGCCAGTTGTGGTGTGACCCTCGCAATGGTTCCGACGCATCCTTTCAAAGGTCGCTCACCGAGTTGGGCGCTCAATCCCTACACCCGGAACTTGCTACCGTGCCGTGGGCTATCTGGGGACACAGCGGCGGAGGACATTGGGCTGGCGGGATGCTGCTACTGCATCCGGACCGCGTCGCGGCAGCTTGGCTACGATCAGGGGTACCACCTCTCAAATTTTCCGAAGGAAAGCCCACTCCTTACTTCATCCACGACGCTGCTTGCCAAATACCGATAATGTGCAATCTTGGCACCAAGGAAGGAGTCACTGTTAAAGACGGGCGGTTCGCTGGTGTTTGGGGAGGCGTGGAGACTTTTTTTAAGGAACTAAGGGGCAAAGGTGGGCTTGTGTGTGTGGCAGTCGATCCGTTAACTAGCCATGAATGCGGCAATCAACGCTATCTGGCGATACCGTGGCTGGATGCCTGTCTACTCGCACGATTGGCAGACGTCAACGGCGCCCCTCTAAAGCCGATGCCGAACCAAGATGCATGGGTTGTTCCGTTGCAGTTCGGTAATGCGAATGTTGCTGGTGAAAATACACTGCCTCCCGTCCCTATTTTTAAGTATGAAGGTCGGATGCAAGAGTCAGGTTGGCTACCAAGCGAAGCTGTCGCGAAAGCGTGGATGCAATATGTTAAAGACACCGCAGTGACCGATATCACACCTCCGCCTGCACCTACAAGCATTCGTATCCTGGACAACGAACTGACTTGGGAAGCA
>JAYVBW010000472.1:0-2032 GCA_043750255.1 Pirellula sp. | reverse complement strand
TTCGATGGCCGCCCAGGTTATGCGAGAAAATAAAATTCAAGCAGTTATCGTGGGTGCGGATCGAATTACCGCGAGAGGTGATACGGCCAATAAAATTGGAACCTACGGAGTGGCTGTCTTGGCCCGGTATCACAACATTCCTTTTTACGTTGCTGCTCCTCGAAGCACGTTTGATTTATCCATCGTCAGCGGAGACGACATACCGATCGAGCAACGCAAAGCCGAAGAAATCACCAACGGGTTCGGTAGACAAACGGCACCCGATGAAATCGATGTCTACAATCCAGCATTCGATGTAACACCCGCCGAGCTGATCACTGCGATCATCACCGAACGCGGCATTATCTCACCGGTGTCCGAAGAAAACGTTAGACATTGCGTAGAATAGGCTGCTAGCCTGCCCCACTTTGATTTCCTTACTCTATTCGGAAAGCGACGCTACTATGCGAATACCACTCTTAGCGTTGACCTCAAGCCTGATTGCCGCCTTTTCTCCGATTGCGTTAGCGCAGAACGCACCGAACACGAAAGCCACACCCGCAAACGTCTCGGCGGCCATTGAAAAGTGCGTCTCTTTTTTAGTCGCAGAACAAAAGAAAGACGGCGACCGGAAAGGCTCTTGGACAGGTTATTTGGAATACGGTACGGGCCAGACCTCACTAGTGACTCTCGCTTTGCTCAGCGCCGGAAAGAACGCCAAGTCGCCTGAAATCAGCCGAGCTCTCACTTACATTCGCGCGAATAAGCCAAAGAAAACGTACGAGGCAGCGTTGAGGGTGATGATGCTATGCGCTGCGGAACCAACTAGAGACCTAAACGAAATCAAAAGAGACGTCGAATGGATAATCGAAAAACAGTCTACGGATGGAGGTTGGGGCTACGGGGATTCCATGGGTGACGGAGATGAGTCCAATACCCAGTTCGCTGTTTTAGCACTGTGGGAGGCAAGTAAGTTAGGAACTATAGTAGACCTCCATTTAGAAAAGAAATTTAATGAAGCGATTCGGAAATGCGAAGCATACTGGATCAAAAACATAAAAGGTGATGGCTGGGGATATCGCCAGGGTGGACCGATTGGAAGTATGACTTGCGCCGGTATCGCTTCGATGATCATTCTGCAGGATGCCTCGGCCGGTATAGACGCCAGCGTAAAGAACGACCGAATTCAGTGCTGCGGGAATCAAAACGGTGAGTTCAAACTGGACACACCGATCAAGTGGCTGGCAAGCAACTTCGCAGTAAATCGCAATCCAAGTTCCAACGGTTACACGCTTTACTATCTTTACGCTCTAGAACGTGTAGGCAGACTAACCGGCCAACGCTTTATTGGTACTCACGACTGGTATCGCGAAGGGGCCGAGTTTCTTTTGCAAACCCAAAATGTGGGTGGCTCCTTTCAAGATGGTCAGACCGATGCAGTTGCATCTTCTGCGATGGCGCTTCTTTTCCTAAGTAAAGGTAAACGGCAGGTCGTCATAGGACACTTGCAATTCGGCAATGACAACGACTGGCAACACCATCGACGATCCGTTCAAAATCTGACCGGCCATATCGAAAAAGTTTGGAAAAGAGAATTGGCTTGGCAGTCTGTACGACTAGAGCAAGCGAATCTCGCCTCGCTGCTCGAAAGCCCCATCCTTTTCATTAGCGGTTCACGTGAGTTCAAACTCAACGACCCTCAACGCAAACTGCTGAAAGACTATGTTGAACAAAATGGATTTATTATTGCCGAAGCTTGCAATGGAGAAGGCTGCAAAGGAGACGAGTTCGACAAATCCTTCCGAAGCGAAATGGAGAAAATTTTCGAAAAGCCCCTGCAAAAGTTGCCACCCACGCATCCTATATGGACCGCCGAAACCAGAGTCGATCCGAATGCGTTGCCAAAGGATTTTTGGCTGTACGGCTTGGACGCATGTTGTCGAACCAGTGTTGTCTATTCACCAATCAGCTTGTCATGTCGCTGGGAACTTGCTCGTCCGTATGGTATCGCTATGAAACATGCAGGGACCATTGATGCTGACATCCAGAATGC
>JAYVBW010000471.1:0-7950 GCA_043750255.1 Pirellula sp. | reverse complement strand
CTAGGTAAGATCCGGCCCGGAAGTATCGCAAATGGTCCTGAAATCGATAACGCAGAGCGGCGTTTGAAGTACCTCAACATCTTCAACAATGACCCTAGTCAAGGGACCGTCCCTAACATACGAATTGAACCGCCAGCCGGCGTGGATCAAGAATTTGGCTCCTCTCGTTAGCATGCTTACAAAAGACTTTCAAGAAATGCGCGTTGCAAACGCGAACTTCGTGGACGAAACCAACCGTTGTTTTTAATCCAACTATGCCAAGCCCAATCAAACAAAACAAACCTGCCATGAAGCAACGCGATCGTCAAAGGATTAGCATTGTCGCAGTGTTGTTTGTATCTACTGGCCTGGGGGCGGCCCTTTGTTCGCCGATTCAGGGACAAGTTGTTGGACCGGGATACGGCTACACCTATGAAGGTAATGCGGCACCAGTCAACGGCCCCGCCTCGGGATATGCAAATGGTAACCCATATGGCTCAGGACAAGCGTATTCAGGTTCGCCAATTCCGAATCAATCCTTTCCCAATCCGTTAATTCCGAACTATGGCAACGCTCCTGCAGTCAACGGACAGCAGACCGTGGGTCAGCCCATGTTTGGACAACCTGGTGCGAACAACAGCAGTCCACAAACAATCGCTCCACCAACGTACAACAATCAACCAGTCCCTCCGCCGGGCGCACTCATGCAGACAGCACCACCCCTGGAAGAGCCATGGCAATTGGGATCCAGTTCGCCATTTTTGGACACCTCGCCCTATGGCTACAATCCGAAAATACGAGACATCCCAGTGGATGTGTATGTTCAAGAAGGCCAAACCGGCCGATTCTCCGTCGGCGGTTCGGTCAACAGCGATTTAGGTGTCGCAGGTAATTTCATCCTAGAGGAACGCAACTTCGACATTCGAAATTTCCCGCGTCGCCCAAGTGACATGCTCAATGGTGCGTTCCGAGGTGCGGGCCAGAATTTTCGGGTTGAACTGGTGCCTGGAAATCGAGTGCAGCGTTACACCCTTAATTGGACCGAGCCAAACCTGTTTGGATACTCGCCCTTCAGTTTGTCTGTTGGCGGATTTTACTTTACCCGTATGTACAAAGACTGGACGGAACAGCGGATCGGGGCTCGTGTGGCTGTAGGCTACGAAGTCACGCCGGATTTGTCTTTGACAACCGAACTACGAGGTGAGGATGTCGACATTTCCAATATCAGAGTCGCTGGCGTTCCGGCGTTGGATCGCGTCGCCGGAAGCAACGATTTGTATACGGGGCGCGTTCGACTGGCTCACAATACTAGAGATAGTCCGTTCCTGCCGACTGAAGGGCACTTGATCGAATTGATATACGATCAAACGTTCGGTGAATTCGATTACCCGCGAGGTCAGATCAATCTCAGTCGGTACTTTTTAGTTCGAGAACGGGCCGACGGTGGCGGTAAACATACCTTTACCAGTTCGATGCGGCTAGGCTTCACAGGCGTTGATACACCGGTGTTCGAAAACTTCTTTGCAGGCGGTTTCTCAACAATGCGAGGTTTTGCTTTCCGCGGTGCAAGTCCTGTTCAGAACGGTGCCCAAGTGGGCGGTCGATTCCAAATGCTTGGAACTTTTGAGTATATGCTTCCAGTCACGGCCGATGATATGCTGCGAATGGTTGCCTTCGTCGACTATGGTACCATCGAGCAAGATATCGAACTCAATGCAAAGAATTTCCGAGTGGCACCAGGTTTTGGAGCACGTATTGCCGTCCCAGCACTTGGCCCAGCTCCACTGGCATTCGACTTCGCGTTCCCAGTTTCTTACGCGGACACCGACAGTCGCCAAATCTTCTCGTTTACGATGGGGCTAACGCGATAACGTTGGATCGAAGCATGGTCTTTGGAGTCGATCTACCCTGTTACTACGGGCCTCTAGAACTACTGTTCTATTTGGTCCGTCGCGAAGAATTGCCGCTAGAAGATCTTTCGCTCGCCAAGATCACGCATCAGTACATGGAGTATCTGGAGGTATTGGAGATCTTGGATTTGGACGATGTCGGTGAGTTCATCGACATCACCAGTCAACTAATCGAGCTCAAAGCCAAGTCGGTACTACCAGTTTCCGACGCTGAATCCGCGAACGATCTTGGCGCCAATGGACACGAACCTACTATGCCACAATTGGTCGAGCGCCTCGTGCAATATAAACGCTTCCGGGACGCTGCCTGTTTGCTAGACGAGCAAAGTCGCCGATGGCAGCTCCGCTATTCTCGTCTAGCAAGTGATCTGCCGCCGCGAAGGATCGATGCGAACGAGCTTCCTATTGCAAAGGTTGAGGTATGGGATTTAGTCAGTGCATTCGGCAGAATCCTAAAGGCTCGGCAGAAAGCATCTCTTCACAATATTCAATTCGACGATACGCCTATTCACGTTTACATGCATCGCATTCACGAACGGGTTCAAGAATCGAACCGCGTCGAGTTGCAGGATTTGTTCGAAGTAGGCATGCATAAAAGTGCCCTTGTTGCCATGTTTCTGGCGACGCTCGAACTGACCAGACATCATGGTCTACATGCAATCCAGGAAACCGCAGATGGCCCGCTCTATTTACAACCTGGCCCTGAGTTTGCAGTCGAACTGGACGTTGCCCATGTAGAAAACCTAGGCAACGGTGCATTGGCAAATTCCAACATGCCCGTCGTGCCCCGCTAACGGGAAATTCTCGCAGTCAAATGTGGGTCAGCGGCTCCGCCCGCTGACTAGCACTCATTCCCGCTGACTAGCACTCATTCCCGCGGGCGGAGCCGCGGGACCACTATTTTATCTATTCAAAAACAGATCCAATGGGTAGTTAACTTCCATCAAGCATAGGCCTCGAGCCGGAGCAGTTAAGTCCGTCTGAGTACGCTCCCTCGATTCGAGAGCTGATACCATCCATCGCGGGCCGAAACGATCCGCCCCCACATCCCGCAATGTGCCAACGATGTTGCGTACCATGTTGTATAAAAATCCATTGGCTTCCACATCGATGCACACATCGACGCCATCCATGGTTGGGATCGTAGAAACCTCGAGCGCATACACGGTCCGAGTGGTTGTAATTCGAGGGGAACCCGGCGACTCAAAGCCCTTAAAATCGTGAGTGCCCACAAGAAACTGTGCCGCCTCCCGCATAGCTGAGTGATCTAGCAATCGAGGAAGCCACCAATGAAACCGGTGGTTCATGACATCTGCCACTTTTGCATTTCGAATCGTGTATCGGTATCGCTTGCTGGATGCGTCTCGAATCGGGTCGAAAGCGAGTAATACTTCTCGGCATTCGCGAACCACAATGTCGTACGGCAAGTATCGATTGATCGCAAGAATCAGTTTGTCGGAACCATGATTCCAGTTTTGTAGTACAAACGCGCCGACTTGCCCCAACGCATGGACTCCAGAATCCGTTCGGCCACTCCCTTGAACATGAGTCCTTTCACTCGTCGCTTTGGCGATTGCTTCGATCAGTCGCTGCTGAATAGTGATCGCATTGATTTGAAGCTGCCAACCGCCATAGTCCGTTCCATCGTAAGCAATCGTTATTGCAAATTTCCGAGGCATGGTCAAATCACTTTTTCTTGTCGTCCCAGCTTTCATCGCGTTGCATGAACATGAGATGCTGCCACGGCAGTCGATCATACTCTTTGGCCACTTTGAACCCGTTTGCCGTGTATTCCTTTAGTATTTGAGCCTTGGTCATTTTGTGCTCGGCTCGAATCAGCACCGTTGGGTCCTCGGCCCGAAACTCGACAAGCGCGATCAGACCATTCGGCTTCAAGGCATTACGCAGCGCAGAGAGCATTTGGACAGGGTGAGAAAACTCATGGTAAACGTCCACCATCAATACCAAGTCGACCGATTTCTCCTGCAACTTGGGATCCCATAGTTCACCCAATACCGTTTCGACATTTTCAAGTTTCATTTCCGCCAGCCGTCGCGACAACTCTTGCAGCATTTGCGGTTGAATATCGACCGCGACAACTTTGCCCGTGGGACCGACCCGAGGCGCCATTTGGACCGTATGGTATCCGTCCCCTGACCCTAAATCGCAGACCACTAATCCATCTTTGAGATTCAGTTGTTCCAACATCTCTTGAGGATTTTCTTCTTGGATTCGTTCCGGACGACTTAGCCAATTCATGTGCGTATAACCCATCGGCTGCGCGATACGTCGGCCCAAATATTTTGTTAGGCCCTTTGGCTCTTCCAGCTTTGCCCTACCGTCGATTTTGGATTGCTCTTGGCCAAATGACGGTAGAATGGGAATGAAAAATTGGTCAACGATACTGAGAAGGATCACTGTAATAATTTGGCGCGTTCCTCTCCTTATAGAACGCATGGCTGTTGCTTTCATAGCGAGACTAATCCTCGAGCGGTAATGGTTGAAAGGATGGATGTTTGGCAGACTCAAGGTACGTCTCTAGGATCAATAGGGCCGCAACTTTGTCCACCTGTTTCTTACGCTTCTTGTGGGTCAGGTCGGCATCCCGAAGCAGTCGATTGGCAAGTGCAGTAGTGTATCGTTCGTCGATAAAGCGAACGGGCCGTTCGGTGATGTGATAGAGCCAAGAAGCGAAATCGCGAGCTTCCCCAGATTTTTGGCTTTCACGGCCATCGCAATGGATCGGCAATCCGACTACCCAACCAAAAATTTGATTCTCGCGAACGAGTTCCTCAAAGTGCTTTTGGTCGAGCGTAACATTCCGCCGAGTATAAGTCTCCAATGGGCTAGTCCAGGTTCGGCTAGGATCGCAAATAGCAATCCCAATCCGCACCGTACCGTAATCGACGCCAGCAAGCCTACCTGATTCCGGCCAATCAAATTGTCTTGCGTCGGGGTTACCCAAATCACTTAACCTTCCAAAATTCCCTTGAAAGCAGCATTAATAAACATGTATTGTCGCCAGACTGACTGGGATTGACCAGAGCCAGCACCACAATCGGCGGCTATTTTAGAACGCATTGGAGAATCATGAAACCAAAAAGAAGCCTTGCAATTTGCACATTGAGCGGTCTTTTCGCAGCTCTGTCCACCTTTTCGTCAGGCTCGATTTACGCTCAAGACGGACTCGATTTTAACGAAGCCGAACGGATGATGTCGTTCAACACAGTGGAGCTGAAAGACCAACTGTACTTTGGTCTTCGGACCTTCTTGCCAGAACAGCAAGCGTTTGTGGACGATATAGTAGCTCGCGTCGATAGCGGTGAATTGCCTCGATCGTTGGTCAACGTGGTCTTCGTATGGTCTCGTAAACGAAAACCGAAAATCCCATTTCCGTACTTTGAAATCGCTATGCGATTGCTCGCCGAAAAACGCGGAGTCATCCTTCCATAGGTAGGCATCGGAACGTATTATTTGGTCAACCACCAAATTCCTTCAACCACTTTTTCTGTTCGTCCTCGCTTAACTTTCTGTTTTTCGATTCGGACTCATGGTCTGCGATTGCCGTTGTACCGTCAACAACTTGCCTTGCTCTGCGAGCGCGGTTTGCCAATTCCCTATCCAGCCATTCGCCACTGTCGATCACTGTCGCACCGCGTGCCAACGCTTTGCGATGGATCGCGTGGTCCGACGATACGACTGTTAGTGTTTTGGGAGCTGAATGCCGCCGTATCTCGGTTTGAATCAACTCGTCCGCCGTATCCCAATCACGTGCAAAAACTATCTTGATTCCATAGTACTCGTATTTATCCGGGAGGCCCTTGGGCGCTTTCTTGGCATCGAACACGATCATCGTTCGTTCCCTTATCGATTCGTCAATGAGATCGACGAGCAATCGCAATAAACGTCCGCGAGCGACCCTCAATGCGTTCCCGCCGTCCAACCCGCGCTCGACCGAAGTGCTCTCGAACATCAAGTTGTATCCATCGATTAGCAGTCGCATTTTGATAGATCAATCATCGATGCGCCAGGCGGCTGTGGCGATACCCATAGAATATATACACCAAAAGGCCAGCAAGGCTCCAAAGGCCGAATCGTAACCAGTTCAAATACAAGGGTTCGAGCGATTCCTCCGAATGGCCGATACCAGCGATCAAATACAGATTCGTGATAATCCCTAAAACGGGTATCAGCGACCATCGATAAACCCAAGACATTACGGCGAGCACATTAAATACAACGTAAAAGACTACATAGGGAAACTTGTCCGGAGTCCACTCGCGAGTGAGATCGTGGTTGCGAGGCATAACCTGCATGAAAAACGAATACAGGATCAGCAACGCTGGAACGACGTATCGGCCACTGATATAGGGAACACGGAATCCTTGCTTAACTTTTACGGTATCGCCTCGGCCAGCGTCCGCCCGATCAATCGCATCGAGCCTCAAGATCCCACCACAAACGAAAACGAATGCGAAGAGTGTTCCTATTGATGTGAGGTCTAGCACGATTTGAGAGCTCAAGAATAACGTCGGGATTGCAACCGCGATTCCTGTTATTATCGTCGCAAGTGAAGGAGTCTTATATCTTGGGTGTATTTTAGCAAACTGTTTTGGGAGCAGTCCGTCGCGGGCCATGCTCATGAAAATGCGTGGTTGGCCAAGTTGGAAAACAAGAAAGACGCTCGCCACCGCAATGACTGCGCTCAATGAAATAATGCCGGATAGTCGATCCAAATTGTGCTTGGCAAACACAAATGCCAACGGATCGCCGACATTGAGCTCTTTATAATTCACCATGCCGGTTAAAACAAAAGCGAGTGTGACGTAAAGAACGGTGCAAATACCGAGCGTAAGCAACGTTGCAAGCGGAAGATCTCGCTTGGGATTCTTACATTCCTCTGCCGTCGTTGAGATTGCATCGAATCCGATGTAGGTAAAAAAGACTGCAGCTATACCTTGCAGCACACCGGTGGCTCCGTTGGGCGCAAAAGGAACCCAATTGGAAGGAGTCACATAGAATGAACCTATTACGATCACCCCCAGCACTACAGCCAACTTCAAGAAGACCATCGCGTTGCTTGCCAACTTAGACTCATGGATACCTATGTAGACCAAACTGGTGATGATCAGGTTAATTGCCAGAGCGGGAAGGTCTAGGATTATTCGCAAGCCGGAGATCTGGGGCGCGCTTTCCCAAATGGCCAAGAGCTTAGCGTCAAATTCCGGTTCACCGATGGTATCTGCGGACTTGATTGCAGCCTCAGAACAGGAGTAATAATCGGTCTCAAGCCAAGCGGGCAATGGTATTTTCAGTCCGTTGAGAATGTGGGAAAAATAGTCGGACCAAGAAAAGGCGATGACGCAGTTTCCGATGGCGTATTCCATCAGAAGATTCCAGCCGATCAACCAAGCTATCAGTTCACCAAACACCGCATAGGAATAGGTGTAGGCGCTACCGCTGACAGGAATTCGAGATGCAAACTCCGAATAGCACAAAGCGGAGAACAGGCACGTGATCGCGGTCAACACAAAAAGTACGCTGACAGCGGGACCACCGTCCGAAGCGGCTTTTCCCATCGTTGTAAAGACACCCGCACCGACAACCGCAGCGATACCAAAGCAGGTTAAGTCGAGTAAGTTGAGGCTTTTGACGAGCGAAGTCCCAGCCGCCTCCCGATCGGACGATTCTTGATGCAGGTCTTCAACGCTTTTTTTTCGAAAGATGCGTTCTAATAACGGTCCAGTGCTCATACGCGTTTTGCCCGTTTGCTAATTAGAGTTAGTTGGTCATTCGGTTTTTCGTGCGTCTGTCGATCGTGAGGAAGCAATCACAAAGCCACTGAAGATAATCAGCGCGAGCCAGACCAAGGCAAAGCCGTAGACCCTGCCGAGGGATATTTCTTCTCCAAATAGAAATACTCCAAACATAAATTGTAGCGACGGAGCAACGTACTGAAGCATACCCATGGCGGCCATGGGCACATTCTTGGCCGCAGCAGCGAATAGCACGAGCGGGAGAGTCGTAATGGGACCGCCCAGTATCAGAAGCATCCAAGTCC
>JAYVBW010000470.1:0-5735 GCA_043750255.1 Pirellula sp. | reverse complement strand
TCCTGTTGCCACGATCAAGTTGTCGCAGAACAGGGGCGTTTCCTTGTCAGCAAGATCTAGCCTCCACCCTTGGGCATTCGGTGTCGCCTGGTGCATGTTTGCGTTGAACCGAATGGAATCGTAAAGACTATGATGTTTAGCGAAGCCACGGGTATATGCCAACATCTGCTCATGGCGTGGATAGGCAGGATAATCGTCCGGCATGGGGAACCCTGGAAACTCCGTAAAGCGTTTGGATGTTATCAAATGGGTCGACTGGTAAACGGAACTTGAATTTCGGCCAAAATACCAATTCCCTCCAACATCATCTTCACGCTCCAAAGCCACAGCCTGTATTCCCTTTTGCCGAAGAACTTTTAAAGCCACGAGCCCCGCCGGACCGGCACCTACTACCACACAGGAGAGTCGTTCGGTAGGAGGAGTATTAGTCACATTCTGTACCATTAAAACAGGCTCTTTGAAAAAGATTTTAGACATTTGACACAAGCTGAATTTTGGATCGGACGCTGTCGTCGCGTTATAAGATTTTTGTGAACAGATCGCGAAGAACGCCTTCCCCTCCGCAATTGCGTTTAAAATGATAGAGTCCTTCGTTCATTTCTCGGCCACCTGTTCCAGGGATGGAAGAGATGCCATAATTGAGCCATTGGGCACCACGCGTGGCCGTTTCCCGCAAGGCAACTGCTAGTACTAAATTCAATGAACGGGTGGTCTGATGCCGATAATCTTGTGCCATGTAAAACGTATGGGATGCAACCGAATTCATGTGAAATAGGACGGTGCCGGCAGTCATTTCACCGTCGAGAGTTGCCGCGATCAATTGGATTTTGTCGTGAAAGAGTGACTTGAGTCGCAGCATCTCATCGAGCGTATGTGTTGGATGCGTTCCATGTAGATCATGCAGGTTGCTTTCGAGAATTCGCCAGAAGCTGCAAAAGTCTTGGCTAGTCCCAGCGATGATGCCTGATTTGATCGCCTTGCGAGTCGCTCGTTGAGCGGCGGACGAAAAGTTCTGCGGCACGTCTGAATGGCCTATTTCAGACAATTTCGCAACGCACGAAAGTTCTCGCCCAAGAATTTGAAAATCGGCTCGAAACAAAGCAGCATCTAGTTCTTCACACCATTGCCGATGGAAGATTTTTTCTGCATGCCGAAACCATATCCCTCGAAATCCATTGGCCACCGCATACTGCGTCAGGCAACTGATCAACTCGTCCGCGCGAACGCTTGACAACGAACTGTCCACAACCAGCCCACCGTACGTAGTCCCCGGATGCGATTTCAAGACCAAGCCATTTTGTTCGGAAACTTCTGCGGCTGGAAAGACGGCGCAAAGCCGGGATGCAGAATCAAAAAACAGAAGCGAATGATCACGAAATCTTTGGGGTGGATGGTAGGAAAGAAGCTGACGCGTTTGCATTAGCGTTCCGTTGATGGAATTCGCTACCAATGCATCCCACCGGTCGTGGTCTTCTTCGCAATACCGGCGAACATGAAGTGCACCACTCAAGAACGAGGGCGACTGTGTCTTCATTGCGCCTCCACCGCCTGCCGTGACTCCAAGCAGCCCTCGACTGATTTGTGATCTTTCCGCTTGCCGAAAAATTGCCGAATGGACGAAACAACATAATCGATCTCCTCTGATCTCAACTCAGGGAACATTGGCAGCGAAAGTATGCGAGAAGCCAACATTTCAGCGATTGGGAACGCACCGCGTCGGTAGTCCAGGTCGACATAGGCAGGCTGCAAATGAATGGGAACTGGATAGTGAATTCCGGTTTGCACTCCAGCGGTTCCTAAATGCCGCTGCAAGGCGTCTCGCTGTTCGGTTTCGATCATAAAAAGATGATAAACATGGCTGGCGTCCTCAGAACATGATACTGGCAGCTGCAGGTCCCCCACGCCTTGCAACGTTCGTCGATATTGGTCGGCATGTTTACGGCGGGCTATATTCCAGCCTTCCAATCGTGGTAGTTTGACGTTTAAAACCGCCGCTTGCAAAGTGTCTAACCGAGAATTACAGCCGAGCTCGCTATGGTCATACTTGGCCTGTTGACCATAATGGCGGAGCCGGCGTATTTTTTGAGCGAGCGTCGAGTCATTGGTAGTGACGATTCCGCCATCACCAAATGCACCAAGGTTTTTTCCAGGATAGAAACTGAAACAACCTGCGTTTCCCCAAGCACCGCATTGTCGCCCCTGAGTTGCCGCTCCATGTGCCTGACATGCATCCTCAACAACTGCAAGTTGGTGATGATTAGCCACTCGCATAATAGCCGTCATGTCTGCCGGGTGCCCCGCCAAATGAACAGGCAATATTGCTCGTGTTCGAGCCGTCACTGCGGCTGCCAACTTGGTTGGATCCATGTTATAAGAATGAGACTCGCAATCCACCAAAACCGGGCGAGCCCCAACAGCCGTAACAGCCAGCGCCGTCGCGATGAAGGTATTTGTGGGTAAAATCACTTCATCATCCATTTTGATTCCGAGAGCTACTAGCGATAGCCGTAACGCATCTAAGCCGCTGGCAACGCCTATAGCATGGTCAACACCAATCCATCGCGCAAAGGCTTGTTCAAAACGTTCTGTTTCTGAACCAAGAATGAAATCGGCACGCTCGCAGACGCCCCAGATCGCCGTACGGAATTCGTCTTGCAGAGGATGGATTTGCCGCTGCAGATCGACAAAAGGGACCTCTCGGTGTTCACTGAAAGAATGGGTGCCGTTGTTATTCGACATAGATGCGATGGTGTGAATCATGAGCTAATTTCAGCTAGTTGGATCGGCATACCGGCCTGAGCGAGTGAATGACTAACGGCTTCAAGAGTTCGCACCACACCTCTGGAAAACCAACCATTCGACCTACGCTTTGTAGGTTCGCGTAGGGAGTCGACAAAGTATTGCGATTGCACACGCAGCGGTTCTGTGGCTTCGATCTTTGGAAGTCTCACATCACCATCCCAAGTCGCGACACGTAGGAACTCCCCGAAACTAGTATCGTTCGACGCCACATTTGCTCCACGATCATAGATTGCCACGGGGGTTTGTGTTGAAAGGTCGTCCCAGGTCACCATGCGACGACTTCCCACGATTGTCATTTGGCGAACCTTACGAGGATTGAGCCAACTGGCATGGATGTTTGCCACTTGATGTGCGGGATAACGCAAATTAATAAAAACCACGTCTTGAATTCCATGCTGTACATAATCGCCTCCGATCGCGGAAACCACTTCCGGCTCGGCTTCTAAGAGCCAATTGAAAACTGCTACATCGTGAGCGGCTAGATCATAGGCCGCATTCACATCGCTACGAATCGGACCGAGATTTGTCCTGACCGCAGAAAGGCTAAAAACGGTTCCCAATTCATCCTGATCGATAAGCTGCTTAATTTTAACAATTCCCGGATTGAACAGAAAGGTGTGACCAGTCATCAATTGCAGCCCTCGATCTTTGGCTAATTGGGCAAGTTCTGTCGCTTGCCGAGTAACCATACACAGCGGTTTCTCGCATAGAACATGTTTGCCTGCACGCAATGACCGTTTGGCTAGTTCGTAATGGGTGGCTGTAGGGGTCGAGATAACAACCGCGTTCACATCGGGATCTGTCCAGATCCGCTCTGTCTCAGTTTCTACGCCCAAAAGAGAAAACCGCTTAGACATTTCTGCCAAACGTGAAGAATCCGAATCTACTGCTGTGACTCGACAGTCCGCTACTCCTTGGAAACTCCGAATGTGATTCGGTCCCCAGTAGCCGCAACCGATCACGGCTATATGCATGCGAATCCTCTCTGCAGAAGTGTTTAGACTGTGGAAGGTAGGCGACAGCCCTAATTCGATTCCATTACGCCTATTATTGAGTTCGACTCCTGAATTTGCAAAAACATAGCAAATGTGGCCTTCGACGAGAAGTGTAACAAGTTGAAATATTCCCGGTTGATCGCAAACCGTCGAGTCGCCACAGATATAAACGACAGGAACGCCCGGCTCCATTCGTGAAATCAACCCAGACATCCCCGAATAGTTTTGCAAGTTGTCTGGCAAGCTCTACGGTGTGTGGCTCTGGATGTCTGGAACGATTTCATTAGTGGACACCAGGTTCACTACGGGATCACTCTGCTTAAGAATTGCAGCGTCGAGTTCGATTTCACGACCCATGCTCTCGTGCTCGATGGAGTGGTGCAAATACTGGACTGCTTCATCGATCGTGTCGGCTTGCATCAGCAAGAATTCTCCCTTGCGAATCAGTTTCAATGCCCGATCCACTGCATTCTGCCAACCCTGCATTTCGTGAATCTCTTTCACGCGTTTGCCACCGTCCATACCCTGCTTGAACAAGGACATGATTTCGCCTGGTTGACGCCCTCGAAGGTATTGGTCTTCGTAAAGTATGATTCGATCGAAATGGTCAGCCAGGATTTCTCCTTGGCGAATCATGTCGACGTCTCGTCGATCACCCGCAGCAGAATAGATCACGGTGCGGCATGGGTGCGGGAACTGGTCCAAAGTCTCGGCGATTGCCAAAAGGGAGGATTGGTTGTGACCGTAGTCCACAACTACTGTCGCTCCATGAATCTCCATTAGATTAAAACGGCCAGGAACCTTGTCCATGTGTGACGAGAAGGACTCCAAGCCAAGTCGAATTTGTTCGCACGGCATGCCCAGCGCCCAGCAAGCTGCTGCCGCAGCCAGCACATTCTCCACCTGGAATCCGATTCGACCATTGTGAGTCAATGGGATCCTATCCAAAGTCAATAAAACGAAATCCGTATCGCCCTCGGCCAGAATCACGGCGTTGTCGCGAACGAACGCACCACGTCCACCTTTAATCCTATGACAAGCTAAAACAGGATCGTTTCCATCGAGAGCAAAGAACACAACGGAGCCCTTGCACTTTTCGGCCATTTCAGCCGTCAATGGATCATTGGCTTTGAGAACTCCGTAACCATTCTTATGCACTGCTTCAATGACGCAGCGTTTGACCCTGGCTAGCTGTTCGATCGTTTGGATATCGGCAAGTCCAAGATGGTCCCCCTCGCCGATATTCGTTACGACACCGACGTCACATGTATCGAAACCGAGTCCCTCACGGAGGATGCCGCCTCGAGCTGTTTCTAAAACGGCCGCTTCCACACATGGGTTCATCAAAACCGAGCGCGCACTTTGAGGTCCGCTGCAATCTCCCGAATCGATCCGTCGACCTGCGATATAGACACCATCGGTGCAGGTCATGCCGACCTTCTTGCCAGTGCATGCAACAATGTGTGCAATGAGTCGAGTTGTCGTCGTTTTGCCGTTGACCCCTGTGACGCTTACAATTGGTATTCGTCCACTGTTGTTTTCTGGAAACATCATATCGATGATCGCTTGTCCGACCGGTCGCGGTATACCAGACGAAGGCTCGATATGCATTCGCAGGCCGGGGCCAGCGTTGACTTCCACGATCACTCCGCGTTGTCCTTGAAGTGGTTGTCGAATGTCCTGAGCGACAACATCAACGCCAGCAATATCCAACCCGATAACTCGAGCCGCTTCAACGCATTGACGAGCGACATCGGGGTGTACTAAATCAGTAACATCCGCAGCCGTTCCGCCAGTACTAAGATTGGCGTTTCGGCGGATCAAAACTTTTTTATTGAGTGGAGCAATCGTATCTGGTGTCAGCCCTTGCTCGATCAAAACTCCCAACGCGACCGCGTCAATCTTGATTTTGCTGAGCGAGGTACTGTGGCCGTCGCT
>JAYVBW010000469.1:0-9517 GCA_043750255.1 Pirellula sp. | reverse complement strand
GGATTGACAATGCCGGTGCCGGGATCGGTAATCACCGCCTTGCCGTCGGCTGTGACGGTGCCCGTGGCAACAATTTCAAGCTGTCCGGTGGTGTGGTTATACGAAAAGATGCTGAGCTTCATACCTGGCGCCGCGCCGTAGAGATTTGGGAAGCTCAATGTCAGCGGCGTCGAGAAAGTCGCTACGTTGGGAGCTTGAATCGTGATCGTCGTCGACAGTTTGGCGACGCCAGCGGGTAGCATGTCCTGCACCAATGCGAGTGGCACGGTGCTGATGCCGATCTGGAACGTGCTTAGTTTTTTTCCATCGAAGCCTATGGCACTGTTCGGGGGCACCGTGATCTTCAAGTATTGGCGTTGCTCGAGTGTCAGATTCGGGGCGCTCTCGGCATCGACCCCGATCACCGTTGGTTGATCGCCGCTCACCGTGTGCAAGTTTGACTGCTGCAATCGCGGCAAGTAGACACCAAAATCGTTAAGCAAAGCCGCCGCCTGCTGTGGCGTTTGTGCCATCGTCGACATAACGGTGTTGACTTGTCCGACTTCGATGTGCAAATCCATCACCATCTCGGGAAAAAAGATCCCCGCCGGCGTATTGGTTGCGGTCCGGCCATCAATGCCCAGTTTGACATTGCCCGCAGGAACGGACGTGATGGTGAAGCGTCCGTTGGCGTCGGTGTAAACGCCCTGATCCTCGTACCCCAAGACGAAGACCTTCACATGAATGATCGGGCGCAAATAGACGTCGTCGGCGGTGCTTAGTACGCCATCTGGTCCGAATTTGACGTCATCGACCGTCCCTGGCTGCAGATCAGAGCCGGGGTCAGCCACAATGCCGGTAATTGTGGTGTTCGGCAAATTAGCCAAAGAGACGGTCTGAAATTGAAACTTGAGCAGGCTGCCGGCCGTACCGTTACCGGCAGCATCCAGTAGAGCGCCATCCACCGTTCGAATTGTGGATCCATTCACTGTGACGGAAATTGTCGACGCGCCGGGCATCGGTTGCGTGAAGAACAGCCAGCCATAGGTACCATCGTCGGACGGTACAATCGTGGCGGCCAGCTTGGTGCCGGTCGTGTCCGTCGCAAAAAAGTTATTGATGTTGAGTGTCGCCATGTTGATCGGCCGCGAAAAAGTAATCTTGGGTCGATAAGTCGTACCGATTTCGCTGGCCCCGGCGCTTGGCATAAAGCTCTGCAGGGACAGTGGCAAATTCTGCGGTAAGTTGACGCTCAGCGCCGAAGTCGTCGTGTTGCCGGCGGCATCCGTCGCGGAGACTGTCAGTTGGTGTGCGCCCAGCGCCAGCTTGGATAAATCGAGGGGAACGGAAAAGCTGTACTGATTAGGGTTGCTCCCGATATCGAAATGGATTGGCATCGCTGCTCCGCCGTCAAAAGCGTAAGTTAGGGCAACGATCGGTGCGAAGTGACCATTGACCGTTCCCGTCAACAGGGCACCCGCGATCAGATTACCACTGATAGCTGGAGACGCGATGGCGATCGCCGGAGCCGTCGTATTGAGAGCGAAGGCGTAACTTCGAAGGGCCGAAATGTTACCGGCGGCGTCTGTCGCCTTCAGTGCCAGGACGTGTGGTCCGTCGGCGGAACCATTCAGCGCGAATTGTGTCGGGATCGAGAACACACCTTGGGCATTGAACGCAACGTTCGAGAAACTCCCTCCATCCAATTGAACTTGCAACTTTTCGACACCAGAGAGATTGTCCAGTACACGGCCGGTTAGTGTGATATTTTGCTTGGCGGCTTGTCCAGACGCGCTGTCGAGGATGATCTTCGGCGGTTGAGTATCGGAGGAGACGGTGAACGTTTTGAGTACGTGGTCGGCAAGCGCGCGACCGGCAACCAAGGCATCTTGATTTGAAAATTGGAAGTGGATACCACCATAGATTCGGCTTTGACCGGCTTCTCGCGCGGCGGAATCGAAACTCGTAAAGGCACGCGTTACCAATTGACCGCTGGCGTCGGTCAAGAAGGCGGAGGTCGAACTAAACGGGACAGCGCTGCCAAAAAACGAGTCGAGAATTCCGGCCGCCGCGCCGCTATACGTGCTGTGGCCGGAAGTGTATTCGGAAAACGGGGGAGTGGTTAGAAGTGGAGTCCAAGTTGCATCGACAGTCGTTTGAGCGTTGCCGTCCGTATCACCTGCGCGAATCGCCGTAATGGGACGCCAGAACTCGTAATTGTATTTCGTATTCCAGGAGACAATCGAAGCATCGCCCAAGGCGACGTTAAGCATCGCAAAGAGACGAGCGTTTGAATCAAGACTCGCGCCCTGCTGCGCGGCGAGTTGAGCGGCGATTTGAACCCAATGCCCTGGGGGAGTGTAGGTGCCGCCGCCGTCGGCCCAAAAGCGGGCGATTTGTGTCTGGTCGGCGGTCCGTGTCGGGCTGTTGGCGGCGCCCAAGCTCTTAACCTCGTTGTAGGCATCGGCCCACGCCCGACTCGTCAGGACCGGTGGTCCGGAGGGAGTGAATTGGCTTGGACTGGCCATCGCAAAGGGAGTCAGATCGGCCCATTGCGGCAACAGGGAGGGAGCGTACATCGGCGCCGTTTGCTGCCAGACTCCGGGCCCGCTGCCCGGTACATAGTCGACAAAGGTGTTCCAACCATCGTTGGCTCGCAATGCGATGATCGCATTGGCGATCTGTCTACCGAAAGCAACGCCGTCAGTTTCACTTTGCCCATCGGGAACTTGGCCGAGAGCGGCGGTCAAGACCGTGCCGAAATTTGGTATTTGCGATGGATAGAGGTAATTGAGCACTTCGTCGGCCGCGCCGGACACGGCCGCTTGGACCGAAGCGCCGGATGGGGCAGCCATGGTGACATAATAACCGGCTTTACCTTCGATTGAGTTCACTGCGTCATAGACGGCCGAGCTCACCATGGCCAGTGCGCGCGATGCCATGGGAGGAGGTGTAGCATCCAATTGAATCGCACCGATTGCCGCTTGAACCCAGCGGAGTACGGGATCTTGCTGACCCACGCTGCTGTTTCTGTGAATCACTTTCTGGAATTGACCGGATATATTGCCAGCTGCGTCTGTCGCTTGTGCCGTGAACGTATTGTCGCCCAATGCCACGACTACGTCTGGAAATTGAAAAAAACCGTTATTGCTGGATAGCGACGTGGTGCCGGCGTTCAATAGTTGCACCGTCACGTTTGGGCCCGTAGTACCCACGAGCGTGACACGGGCGGATTCCGTTGTGGAGGTCGTTGCAATAGCGGGGCTAGCCGAACCGACTGATAGATCGAATTGTGGTGCGGGAGGAGCTTGTGTCAGAAGCTTAAATGAGAAATCAAGGCTCGCGGAATTTCCGACTGGGTCAGTCGCTTGAACGTGCAATATGTGCTTTCCGTCGGATAGTTGGCCAGCGTTAATTTGGGCTAACCGTGTTGGACTGAGCGTGAAACTCCCATCTGCGTTAAGATCTGTAAGAATGTCAAAAAAACTTTGGGTCTGCGTGCTGTCAAAACCCGCCCGCAGGGTAACCACTTGACGATCGTCGATGGCGCTGCCCGAAACAGTGGGATCGGACGTAACCCTATCGGTGCCGCTTGGGCCCGTGTCGTTCTTGAACGCAGCGGTGATTGAAGGTGCAGTCGTATTAAGTGTGAATGGGACATGACGAGGTCCAACTGAACCGTCACTTGCCATGATTAGTATTTTGGAAACCAAATCACCATCAGCAACGGCACCTATGGATTTTGGATTGAAAATAAATTTGTTGTTCGAATCAAGCGTGATGGTTGCAACAGGTCCACGGTTGATTCGAGCTTTCGCGGTATAGGTCAAGCCGCTTAGGGGAGTAAACTGACCGACGAGTGCGGAGTCGTTGGTAATTCGGTCGGAAGATGATTGCCCAGAGTCAGTTCGTAGAGACACGTCGACTTGGACAGAAGTTTGCCCAAGGTTGATTCGGTTGATGATCTGGAGAACATCAAGCGGTGAAAGCGTTAAGTCGGCGTCAACATCCAGATACGGATTGTTGCCAACAGGCTGCCGCAGATCCAAATTCGGATCAGCCGCGTTGATCTTATTGATGATTACTAATGCATCCAACGGAGAAAGCGTTCCGTCATCATCGACGTCGAGATTCCAAAGGGGGTTTTGCCAGTCGGAGGCGAGCATGCAACGCTGCTCGAGTAATTCCATTTGGCTGACGTCGCTTAGAGATCTTTTGGCATGAACGCCGTTTTGGGGAGATTCTGACTTGAATTCGGCCAATGAACAATCCTCGTGGCATGTTTTTTTTGATCATGATGACTTTGTTTGCTTTAAGAAATAGGTTTCGAATCCGGATTCACGACGAGCGATGGCGTCGTACTTCTCCGGAGAAAAAATCGACCGAGTGCGTGGGCATCACTAATTACACACACATAGCAAATCTTGTTGTTCAAAAAATTCACTCGCAAGACCATGTCGAACCGCTCTGAAACAAATTTTTTTTTCCGAAACGATAGACTCATTTGAACAAAGCCGTTTTGGTCATTTACGACAACAAATGCATCATTCGGGCATTCCTTGTCAAAAACATATTCACGAAAAAGCTTAAGCCAGCGGAACAGTCCCTCTACGCCTAACCATGTCCCTGTAAGGGGAACACGTGCATCACCATTGAATTCAAGCTCACAATCCGCAGTCGCGATCTCATGGATTAATCGAATATCCTCACAATGCGAAAAACCAAAATCCAGGAAGTTTTGAAAAGATTTTTTTGGCGATGAGATCAAATCATCCGCACTTACTAGAGCGCCATTGCAACAAAGTGCCTCAGCCAGATTCTGTATGGTTTCAAACGATAGTGAGTGACCGCCTTCAGCCTTTCGAATGAGTCGATCGGAATAACCGGAGCGTCGAGCTAATTCGTCCTGAGTCCAACCTAAATTATTTCGATAGTACTTCATTCGCTCACTACAGATGGCTATTGATCGCTCTTGGGTGAGTTTTGTCATGGTTTCGAGACTATCCGAATTTCGAGTTGTGCAACTTGATTTCATCTTCGAATGTTCGCGATTCTAAAGGATGCAATAATGTCGCCGCAAGCTATGGGGCACCACAATGCCGCCCGATTTGGAAATTAGGACGAAAAAAATGAAGAATCCAAACGGCGCAACTTTCAAAAACAATTAACGGTTTTTGTCTTGTGTGGTGCGTTGAGTAACGTTAGCGCCCTTGCACTTTTATGCCCTGTCATAGTTAACTAATAGGTGTAATCGTCTGCCTCAGGCGGTTGATGGTATCAGGTTGTCAGCGTTCCGCTTCGGGTAGCCAGCGTTCCGCATGCGTTCCGTTTTCTTGTTTTTTCGTGCCTATTGCGTTCCTTTGATATTGGCATGGATTCGATAAGCTTGCTCGGACATCCTAAGTTGCCTTAGCACGAGACGGGCATTATGCGAGCTAGTAGATATCAAAGAACAGTATTATACGATCGAGGTTTTACGCTGGTTGAGTTGCTAGTTGTAATCGCGATCATTGGCGTATTAGCTGGATTGCTATTGCCAGCTGTTCAAGCTGCTCGGGAAGCATCGAGACGCGCGCAATGCAGTAGCAACCTAAGAAACATCGGCATTGCACTGCATAATTTCGCCGATATAAGCCGTTCATTGCCTGCTGGAAGCGAATCGCGCATGGGAACGGAACACGCTTGGTCGACTAAGATCCTCCCGTACATAGAACAGTCTGCAATTTATCACAGTTTGGATCTAAAATCGGTTTGGAATGCCCCCAATAATGAACCGACCACACTTTCCAATATTAGCATTTATCGCTGCCCGAGTGCCAGTAAATATTTCGATGGCAAGCAGGACTACGGAGGCATTCAAGGCACAGCACTTACCCAACTACCAATAGGCATGGCAGCTAACCAAGCATTTGGATGTGGTTCGTTGATTGTTACTTCATCGGCCCAGTCAAACGCTGTCAGACTTGGAGACTTCATTGATGGATTGTCTGCAACTATTTGTATTGGTGAATCGATAGATCGAAATCCTGTACATTCGGGTCGCTGGGCATGTGGACGAAATTGCTTCTCGCAAAATGCACCGCAAATCAATCGACTTGGCTTGGGCGATTTAATGTCCAAGCACCCGCAAGGCGTACAAGTGCTTTTCGCGGATGGACACTGTCTGCTACTCAGCGAGTCCATTGATGCCTATGTATTGGGAAGCATTTGCACCCGCAATGGTGGTGAAGTTGTTGGGGATACTTTTTAAGCAACAGGGAGTTGCTAACTAAATACGACGCAGTCAGTTTATGACGAATTGTCCAGCGTAGAAAGGCGATGAGAAAACCAGTTAGAGTTTCATATCGACAAATGTTTTTGATAACTAACGATTAACTTTCATAAGAAGAAAACAACATGTTTCACAGAAGATTTTTTTTAGCCTTGGTCGCATGTGCGATCCTCAGCTCAAGCACAGCGTTTGCCGGGAGCGGAGGAACCAAAAAGGACGCGACGATTACTGTGCGCAACGATACAAGCCGTCCGATTGCTGCATTCGTAGACCCGGATGCGGCAAAAATTAGTGCATTGCCAGTTACCCCTACTGAAGCTCAAATCAACTCAGCTGGTGGTCAGCTTGTAAACCCTGGTTCAACAGCGACCTTTAAGGTGAGTGCAGGGACTTACGTCCTCGCAGCCGGCAACAACCCAGCTTCACCTGCATCAACCAGTGTCACCATCGGAAAGGGGCAAAAGAAGAACTACTCATTCACCGGTTCTGCCTTAGTCGCTTACTGACATCTTGGCCTAGCAAAACAATGTTTTACCGGTCCTTGGGCTTTGGTCCTTGGGCCGGTTCGTTTTGATTCTGCCCACTTTCATTTAAGGCTTCTGAGCAGTGTTCGAGAATTCAACTAGTTCCTCAGTTCTCTCTGCTGACGAATCCACGCATTCGATTTCTCCGATTCCGACGCAGCGTCTTGACTCTGTCCTGAATGTTGTCGATGACTTTGCGATACAACCCAGTTCGTCAACCGATGAAAAACTAAGCCTAGTGTCAGGCGGAAAATCAGTACTTGGATTCACGATCACCATCATTGCTGCGATATGTCTAAACGGGGCGCCCTGGCTGATGGAGCAGGGATTACCGGGCGTTATGTGTGGTTTGCTGGGGGTGATGCTGGCACTGGTATTATCGGCAGGTAGTGGAGTGGCCTCGCGGTTTGTAGTTACTTGGATCTGGTGCAGCTGTTCCGTTGGTCTGGCGTTTCATTGGTCTCCAGCAGCTATGGCATATACGTTATCTTCTGGACTTACTCTTGGTGCCATCGTCGCATTTCCTCTTATCTTATGGGACGGATTTCGGCTGGCGCTAGGCTACTGGATTGGTGCTCGCATTACAAAGAACGTTCGGTTTCAATGGCTTGTTTCTGCCATTACAGCCATAGTATTGGAATACATAATGCCTGGCGTGTTTCCATGGAAAATCGGATGTATCCTCTTGCCACTTCCATGGACGATACAGGCAGTGGATATTTTCGGGCCTAGTTATTCCACCTTTGTTGTCTTCGCGATCGTAGGCGTGATTCAGATTACGGCAGTCGAAGCGCTGCAACGGTATAGTCGTCAGCCCCGCATCGGCGGTACGAGTGACACGAAAGTCACTTTGGCTTTTACGTCAGGTTGGAAAGCAGTATTCCTATCCCCGGCCTTCGTTGCGCTCTCGATAAATTTCTTTTACAGCGGTACTGCGTGGCAGTATTGGCGTTCGCAGTGCGAGGAATCGTTGCAAATTCGCGTCGGCCTAATCCAAGTTGACCCAAGCTACAAAGAGAGTCTTGCGAATGCACAAGAACTTACAGCCTCGATAAGCAACGAAGTTGATTTGATATGTTGGCCAGAGTCGAGCGGTGGGAATTATGAGTTGCAACTTGACGACCTAAGTGCCCCTGAGCGTGTCTTTGAAATGTCGCGAGACCCGAAACGTGGACTTCGACCATGGCCGGAGCCCCAATGTGAACTATTGCTCGCAGGAAAGAATTATGTCGGAAACCCATTCAATCCGGATGAACTCTTCGTGACTGCGATGCTTGTAGATCGTCGGGAACGCATCACAGACCGATACAACAAACGATTCTTAATGCCGTTTGGTGAATATGTTCCTTGCGAGAACTATGTACCAGGACTAAGCTCGTTATTTGACATGGATGAGCATATCAATCCGGGAAAAACATCGTGTTCCCTGGACAGCACCACGGGAGCGAGAATTGGAACCTTGCTTTGCTACGAAGACATGGTCCCTGAGGCTGCTCGTCAAGCAGTTGCAGAACATGCTAACTTGCTCGTTTCGCTTATTAACGGCTCCGCTTTTGAGAGTCCATTCACACTTTACCAACACAGATTGTTGGCCCAGATGCGAGCCCTGGAGTGCCGTCGATACTTTCTACGGTGCGCCTCAACCGGCGAAACATGTGTAGTCAATCCACTCGGTGAAATTGTGTCGCGACTGCCGATGCAAACATCGGGTGTACTAGTCAGCGAAGTTGGTTTGCTGACTGGTCGGACTTTCTATTGTCGTTTTCCCTGGTTGTTACCAATTTTGGGGTTTGGGATTCTACCTCCTTTCATAATAAACGCACGGGGTAAAAATCGGCAGTTTCACTTGGTCCAGAATTCGGGCGAGTAGTTCGTTCGTGAAAAGTTCCATCGGTCGTGTGCACTAGCTGAGTGGGGTTTTGACCGTGGATTGGTGCCGCTGGATGCTTACGCATTTCAAGGTGCTCGCTTGCGAAGCTTTCGCTGTAGGGAACGACGATGAATCCCCAGTCGGCGCGCTGCTTCAGAGATGTTATTGCTGCAATCGGCGAGAATACGGTGAATGTGTTCCCATTCCGCTTGAGCCAATGTTGGAACCGGAATCTGTTCGTCATTTTCAACAATTTGAACTTCGGTCCCTCCGCGTTTGAAAGCGCTGAGGATATCGTCCGCGTCTGCTGGCTTCGGGAGGAAATTGACCGCGCCTAGACGGATTGCATCAATCGCAGTTGCGATACTCCCGAAGCCAGATAAAATCAACACTTGCACGTCAGCCCGAATTGCTTTTAAGTCAGCAATAACTGTCAATCCTGTTCGGCCGGGCATTCTCAAATCGACGACGGCCAAATCGGTGGGGTCGATCTTGAAGAGCTCGACGGCCTCATCGCAAGTGCCAGCAACCAAAACCCGAAAACCACGTTCCTGAAACGCTTCCGCCAATCGATCGCGCAGCACAAAACTATCGTCCACTAATAGGATGCTTTGAAACTCGCGATCGAAGGAGTCTGGCATTTCGGCAGAACACTGAAGGAGAGGTTACCATTCACACCAGTTGGATTATAGCTCTAATCGTCCGCCAGCGGCGCTCGACTTGTGTGAACCTCATAAATTCCGCTGCGATGAAACGCAAACCCCGATGAGGCGATTAGCCTAAGGCTGCCATGCATTTTTCGAGCAACTTCTTGGTTGCCAAGATTCCTTCGTCTTCACTTAGCTTCGATCCTTCGTACTCGATCCCTACCCA
>JAYVBW010000468.1:0-10284 GCA_043750255.1 Pirellula sp. | reverse complement strand
ATTAATCCTAGCGATTCACTCCCATAGGCGGCGATGGGACCCTCGAAATTTGCATGGGCTCAAATGCCCAGTAAGGTCTCGAGCCGTGAACAATCGACTTCAAATAGTGTCGCGACTCAATCGGCTGATTCTGAAGCAACTGCCCCAAGTCGTCCAGCACCGTTACGTTGCTTCCGTAGTATGTATGCCCCAGCAAACTGCTGTCTACCGCCGTCGCGTCGATCGTATCAATACCATCAATGATCAATACCTCAGGACCAGAATCACCGACTCGGTTCCTTTGATTGAAGTAACGAGAAGCAATCAAGGCTAGGTCGGTCCTAGAAGTATAGAGCGTCGTGTGACGTGCCTTGGCAACGATCTTCGAAGCTATCTCATTTTTGAAAACACTTGCGTCAATGTCAGGCGCCGCCAAAACAACTTGATTGAAATGAGGCTTCGAAATCTGCTCCATTTCGCTCAATGCGGCAGTAAGGCCAACATTGCCCATGCTATGCGCGATCAAGTTGATCGTGTCGGCTTTCGATTTTATCGCTATGTCTAAAAGAAACGAACGGATTTGGGAAGTGCTCAGGTCGATGTTCCCTTTGTCTGTCACGTAGCTGTACCAATTGGCTTGCGATGGCCAGCTATAGAAGACGGGTGCGCCCGGAAATTTTAAGTCATAAGCCATTTGCCCAGTGCGCCTTGCAGCATCTTCAAACGAGACATTGTAACCGTGAATGAATACGAAAATGTTATTGCCCTTTCGATCCAACTCGGTTTTCATAACCGCATGAAATGCATCCATTGGGAGTCGCTCAACATTGGTTAGGACGATGTGTTTTTCAGGGTCCTGAGTCACTTCCATCTTGAACATTTGCGGTGATTCAAGCTCGCCGGGCTGGTGCCCCTCTGGAATAGAAACTTCGCAGACACCGTATTGGATCTGATCACTGTATTCCCCTCCGTAACAAAGTAGCTCTCGCGATGCTCCTGGCCAGTTCGTCAGCAGCATCATCTGCAACGCCAATGTTGAGACCGCACTCATTCCCACCAACGATGCGATCGCGTAGCGGATATTACTGTGCCGAGGAAATAGAAAAAAACAACCGATCATTGCAACCAGCGCTAACCCCGCTAGTACAACGTGGCTTGCAACTATAGGGTTGGTTAACCCTCGCGGTGGAACTGGAGATCGATTGGTTCCATAGAAAACAGCAACCTTGTGATTGTCGCCATGCTTCAGATTCGGTCCAAATGTTCTCCGATCCTCGGACTCAGGAGAGAATTCCAAAGAACGCTCCTCTGATTGCATCGCAGCAGTCGACATCCCACTCGACGACATCCCACTCGACGACATCGCAGCCGCTCGCATCGCAGAAGACTGCATCGCAGATCGCATCGCCGCCATCTGCTTCCAAGCGGTTTCCATCGATTCTTTGAGTAAAGGAACTGTGTTTCGGTTTGCTCCAGGTTGATTGATCGCAAGCGTATCAGCCCATTGGACTTCGTCATCTCCAGCACCCAATCCATCGGCTTCGATCATTGCGACGATTCGGCTTCGTGTGCCAGATCCAACGCGTTCCTCCCGTAGCCAGCCGATCAGAAGCGGAATTACGTCCGATTCAAAGTGTTCAGACGATTCGACAAGACTAGCAACTTGGTCTCCTATTTCTTGGTCTTCAAGCAAGCGAATCAGCGGCGGCCAATCAACGTTCGGCATCGCAATTGCAGCCTGAACACAACACAATCGCTCCCTAGCCGATCGCTCTTGGGCGGCTGCTATTTGCAACATGGATGGGGCTCCGGCAGGGCCTAAATCGACCACGACACTGCGGATCAACTGATCGCTCTCCGATTCGTCTAGCAATCGCAGTAGTGCGTCCAGACTCGCAGTGGTGTCTCCGCACAAATGAAGACCGAATGCCGCACTGGCTCGTACAAGAAACTCAGAATCGTTGAGATTCGCTTGAATCACCAACGACGCTTGCTTGGGCTCAATGCGTGCCAATGCGATGATCGCTGCGGCTCGCAACACCGTCGGTTGCGAGGCTCCGCATGCTCGCAACAAAGCTGGGACTGCAGGCTGCGCGTTCAAGCCGACGCTGCCCAACGCAGTGGCCGCTGCTGCACGCACTTCGTCCACTTCAAGAGTGTCGTTTAGTTTTGAGAGGCATGGCTCAACTAGAATCCAATTTGAATTTGCAACCACGGTTAACGCACGCAGGACATGCTCCCGCACGATTGCTTCGGGATGCTGCATTTGTTCCATCAACAGTGCGACGGAATTGCCTCCTATCTGCTTGAGAGCGCTTGCCGCTTGGCTTTTTACAGGGATTTCTTCATTTGCGGCAACGATTCGTGCGACGAGCGACGAGGTAGAACCACCAGCCAATTCCCCGATTTTTTCAAGCGATTCTGCACACACGATTCGAGTCCAGACATCTTCGGCAACTAGACCGTCGACAAGGAGTTCGGTACCAATGGCTCCAGCCGAACCAAAATCGCCTAAAGCCTCCGAGAATGCGATGAACATCGAATCCTCGACAGGAAACCTTTTCATGAACACAGCGAGAGTGCGAGCCATGTCATGCGAGCCGGGTGCAAGTTTCGGAATCGCTTTCACGGCAGCGGATCGAACGTCTGACGAGAGTTGTGGTTGGGCAATAAGTCCGAGGAGGACAGGAATACACGTTGCTGCTTCGACTCCATAAGCGGAAATTGCTTCGATCGCTTCCATTCGTATTTCATTGAGCTCGGATGAGTCGCTTGCGAGTTTCTTGAGAAAAGCAACTGCAGTCGATGTAGTTGCTGAGTCGTATGGAGTCAGTTCTTGAATAACTCTGATTGCATAGTGTGTGTTCGATTCGCTTCTTTTGAGTTCGGAAAATAACTGCAAAAGGAGACGCTGGCCGGTCGATTGCCAGCGCGCTATTGCATAGGTTCCAACGTAGGATTGTTCGCGTTGCAATTCCAGTTTTAATATCGCGAGTCGAAGTTGATCATCAAACGCGGAATCATCTGTCATGCGATCTACGAGTTGCAGGCGACCTGCAACATCGTTGGCTTCGTATAGGGAAATCGAAACCATCTGATGGTTTGGCGGGACGGTGGGGGCGATCACGGCTAATGGTAACGCGTGTCGATGTCCATTATTGGATGCTATTTCGACAGGCTTGCTGGCGTAGTTTTCCAGTTTTTTGCGGGCCATTTTTACGGCCAGGATGTGCCGCTCTTGGAACGCACCGCGAGACATTTGGTTTTCTGCTAATGCAAAGACGCCAAGGAGTTTGCGAGACTTTTCCGCAGTCATTTCTTGACTCGAAACAGTTTTGGCGATTTCGGAGATCGACCACTCAGAGGAATAGCGAACATGTTCGTCAGGATCGGCCAGCAACGGAACAAGCAAACTCACCGTTCTCTCCGTATCGGCCTCGATCCGTCCAAGAGCAAAAGTAGCGTAGAGCCGGACATTGCTGTTTGAATCTTGAAGGCATTTGGCCAAAGGCTCTAAAGAACTATCCGCTATTGCTCCTAAATTGCCTTTTTCGGCTAGCTTGGCTGCCGCTTGAATGCGGACACCAACAGTGGGATGGCGAAGCTGCTCGATCCACGCTCTAACTTGGATTGGGTCAGATGCAAAGAGCGCAGCAGATGGGAGAAATGAACTTAAAATGCCGAAGATTGCAAAACGAAGTGCTTTTTCAATCATTTTAGGCCTCCTGCCCATACTACTAAACCAACGTTCTATGACTTATTGATTCCTCTGTAGCGATTTTCGGCGCAGGCAACAAGATGAAGGCGTCTGCGTTTTCCTGCACAATCTTGATCGTACTACTACGCACATGAGGAAATCGGCGTTCAATGCCTGGCTTTCTAACTTGTTCGAAATAGGACGGATTGTATAATGAAAAGTTCGTTAGTTTGCTGTCGAGTCGAGCAAGAGGAAGTCGCGTTGAAAAGCAAACATCTAAGGTCTCGGGGCTGAGTACTCTAATTCTTTTGACCCGATAAAAGGTACACAGCAACTCGTGAAACGGAATGGAATCCACAAATGCATGGCGACCTCGGGCTTCTGACAAATCTTTCTGTTAGTCTTGTTCTAGCCCTTTTTCTAGGCCTAATCACTCAAAGACTACGACTTTCACCCATCGTTGGCTATCTGTTAGCTGGCATCATCATCGGTCCCCAAACTCCCGGGTTTGTCGGTGACCTAAAAATGGCAACCGAACTTGCAGAGATAGGTGTTATTCTTTTGATGTTTGGTGTGGGGCTGCATTTCGATCTAAAAGATCTACTTGAGGTGAAGCGGATTGCATTGCCGGGTGCAGTAGTTCAAATCCTAGTTGCAACCTTGCTAGCAATAATAGTGACGTCCGTACTCGGGATGGATGCAACCTCGGGACTGGTTATTGGTTTTGCGGTTTCGGTGGCAAGCACGGTCGTCGTGGTTCGTGTTCTCATGGACAACGAAATGTTGCATTCGCCACAAGGTCATATAGCGGTCGGTTGGCTGATAGTCCAAGATATCTTCACCGTACTATTGCTAGTCGCGATGCCTGCACTAGCAAACGCAACAGGAGAACGTCATAGCGAAGGTCAAAGCGTTATTTTTTCTCTTGGTTTTGCAGTCGTAAAGGTCGTTTCACTAGGGCTTGTAGTCGTTGTTGGGGGGAGACTCGTCATCCCCTGGTTGCTTCGGCAGGTTGCACACACTCGCTCTCGTGAGCTATTCACGCTCACGATACTTGCAATCGCATTAGCGATTGCAACAAGTTCCGCGATCGTTTTCGGTGTATCCATGGCGTTAGGCGCCTTTCTCGCAGGTATGGTTGTCGGCCAAACAGAATTGAGCCATCAAGCTGCAGCGGATGCGATGCCCATGAGGGACGCTTTTGCGGTGTTGTTTTTTGTGTCGGTTGGCATGTTGTTCGATCCACGCGTGATGGTCGACCACCCGTCACTTCTACTGGCGATGCTCGGTATCGTACTCATCGCAAATCCCATTGCCGCTTTCGTTGTCGCTTGGACGATGTGTTATTCGTTTAGAACTGCAATTACGGTTGCAATTGCACTTTCGCAAATAGGAGAGTTTTCTTTCCTGTTAGCAAACGAAGCAATGCGATCAAAGCTCTTACCAGTTGAAGGACAAAGCCTATTGGTAGCGTGTTCAATTCTCTCGATTGCACTTAACCCAATTCTATTTCTTGGCATTGATCCCTTGGAAAACTGGTTACTTAGAAAGCCACGGCTATGGCGACTTTTGAATGGTCGTGCGGAATCAGGCGGCGCCGAACTCAACAAATCAACACAGGCCTCTTTATTAGAAATGGAAGAATCAAAAAAACAGTCAGTGACGGCTGTCATTGTTGGTTATGGCCCCGTTGGGGAGACCGCATCCAGAATTCTTAGGGATTTTGGTGTCAAACCGGTGGTAATCGATTTGAATTTAGATACCGTAAAATCGCTAGCGGAATCCGGAACTCTCAGCGTATATGGCGATGCAACACGGCCGGAAATTCTCACCGCAGCTGGTATCAAGCATGCAAAGTACCTACTCGTTACGGTACCGGCCGTGCTTGCACGGACCGTTATTATACTTGCGGCAAAGAATCTTAATCCGGAATTGAGAGTTTTCGTCAGGGCCCGATATATACAAGAACGAGCTTGGCTTGCAGAAGTGGGTGCAACCGGTGTAGTCACAGAGGAAGCGGAAACGGCAGTCGGGCTCGCAGTTCTCCTGCTGCGAGAGATGGACGCGAACGAGGAACGCATTAGGACGGAAATAAACAAGATTCAGGGAGAATTGCAGTCACTTAACGCCGAAGCAATGTTAACGTGAAAAACTAGCAGACATGCTCAAATGAAATTAGGGACTACGGCAATTACGTCCCGCAGGCAAGAAACATCAAGTTGCGCCCGCATGATCGCATTTTTGGATGTAGACTAGTTCCGTCAGGATTTACCAATTTCAGAAGGTTCAAGGATGCACGCAGAGATCGCCCAGTTTCTACGCTATCTGGATGTTGAACGCAATGCTTCCGATTTGACCATCAAGTCCTATCGTGAAGACTTGATGGACTTAGCTGACTTTTTGACCGACGAAGGCCAGAAAAAAGTAGCCCCACGCGACGTCAACGCGTCACAACTACGAGTTTATGTTTCTGCTCTGCACGATGCCGGATATGCACGCACGAGCATTGCTCGCAAACTTGCTTCCCTGCGCAGCTTTTATCGTTTTGCACAGCGCCAGCAAATGGCTGACACAAATCCTGCCAAACCGCTTCGTAACCCACGCGGGCATCGCAAGCTGCCTCATTTCCTAACCAGTGACGAAGTCAACACGCTGCTTGGATCGCCTGACGCCAACGATGCGATGGGTCTGCGAGACATTGCCATTCTTGAGGTTATCTACAGCGCTGGCTTGCGTGTCAGCGAAGTTGTCGGCATGAACGATCGAGACCTAGACTTTGAGGAAGGAACCGTTCGCATTCGCGGAAAGGGAAAAAAGGAACGCATCGGCTCGATTGGAAAACATGCGGCAAAGGCGTTGCACAGTTACTATGCGGTTCGCAACCGGGCGGACCACGGCGATTCCAAAGACCTTCCGACTTTCACCAATAGGTTTGGGCAACGGCTGACCACGCGAAGTATTGCCCGTATGCTGGAAAAATACATCAAGGAAAGTGGCCTCGATTCACGCACAACTCCCCACACACTTCGTCATAGTTTTGCAACGCACTTGTTAGATCGCGGAGCTGACATTCGAAGTGTTCAAGAAATGCTGGGCCATAAGAGTCTTGTTACTACGCAGATATACACGCACGTAAGTACTACGGCACTCAAGCAGGCCTATACGAAGGCGCACCCACGCGCATCGAAAAAACCTGTTGAAGCGGTAAAGGATTTAGCGGGGACGAAGTAATTGCAGGATCGTGCTTTCCGACTCGGTGTCGGGCATTGTATAGCCAGCAACACGCCTCAGTTCGATGTTCTTCATTAGCCCTTTGTGACGTGCTTCGCCGCGTTCCTCGACCCATTTTGGGCCCTTAATTGCAAGCAGTCTGCGGAACTTGTGCCAGTCGTCCTGCAGCCAAGTACACAGCCGTGTTAGCGGGCCAACCGCTCTGGCGGTAAGCGTGTCGTACCGGAATTCCTCTAGTACTTTTTGAACGCTCAGCGGATAGACCGGAATCTTCAGTTTGAGATGATCGATGACACGATTGACGACGGTCATCTTCTTCGCAACGCTATCGCAGAGTGTGACTTGTACGTCCGGACGAAGTATCGCTACTAAGATTCCTGGGACGCCGCCTCCGGCTCCGATGTCCAATATTTCTTCGTTTGGCTCAAGCAATTTCGCCAAGTGCCAAGCGTCAAGAAGGTCTCTTTTGACGAATAGTTCCGGCGTCGTGTGTCGCGTCAGATTGATACTTTGGTTCCACGACCAAATCTGCAAGCAGTATTCTGCGATGCTGTTCCAGGCTTCGGGCGAAATATCTGTAATTTCAAGCGGGGCGGCATGGAGGCGCAATTGTGGCAAAAGATCCGAAACGTCCCCTTGAAACATGAGTTGTTTCTTTTTGATCTCGGAGCCAAAACTGCCGCCCTCGATGATTTCGGCATGGTCGGTTTCGTCGTTTAATACGGTGTCGTCGGTCGATCCCGAGGGCTGGTTTGAATTCATGCGTCCCTTACACAATGGTTCGGTGGTTCGGTTTGAAAGCGACCTCAAGTGTAACTTAGTAGTCGGCAAGCTGATACACTAACCATAAAGATCATTAAAAAACCGATCTTGCACGCACTTTGGATAATCGCAATGGATAATCGCACGTTCGTCCGTTACGCATTCACTTGGATAGTCATAGTTGGGGCGGTTTCGTCGGCATTTGGCCAGGCACGCGATCAGTCGAGATTGGCTGTCGATGTCATTAATTTAAAAAGTCACAAACAGATTCGGGGGTTTGTTCTTAGCGCAAAGGCAACGGAGGAAGTGAGGGTGGCTGTTTCGAGGGAATGGCTTGAAAAGGAGGCCGCAGACACATTTCTCAAAGACCAGGAAGCGGCAATGCAAGAGGACCTCAAAGCGAAGCGGCATCTGCGGGATCGACTCAAAAATCTCATCAACGAACAGGCTCAGATCAACGATCCTGCTCATGTCCTCAATGGAGCTTTCCTTTTTTTCGTTCGCAAGGAATTAGAACGCATCGAATCCGAACTCGAGAATCCACGCGATGAGGAATGTCAGTTTCTCGTCCTAAAAATCAAGCCGAATGCGGTATCCAGTATAAACCTGGCAAACGACGCGAATCGAAGAATTGCGATTTGGAGTTGGCAAGAACGATTGTCCGATATCGAATCGCGAAAACCGAGTAGTCTTGTAAACGAGTTGAAGTTAAAAAAAATCGATGTAGCTTTGATTCCTCCCGATCTCGCTAGCCGCTTTTACGCTACCGACGAAGGCGAAGACCAGTGGAACATTCGTCTTGCAATTGTCTCGCACCAACTTGACAAACCAATTGAATTTCAGGGATCAGGCAACGTAATGATTCAAATTGGGAATGCCAAGCGGCCAGAGTTGGCTTCGCTCATGGTCCAGTTGATGCAGTCGCAAACGAACTCGCTGCTTCAAGAGCTATCCGGTGGTATCAAGAAACCCATCCTTGCCAACTTGGAAGATGCCGATTGGACGAAAAGTGCCATTTCGGAAGCAGAAAAAATAAAGGCAAACTACTTTAGAGCAAGCAACGTTCGAATGGACCCAGCGCGAGCGAACGCCACTGTTGAATCCGCCTTTCTAGCTAAGCTCGAATCCGGACGATGGATGATAGTTTGGCATTCCAGTGCAGATCAATCATCAAGCCAACAAAAAGAAGACGCGATCAAAAAAATTATCAGCGACCCGCAAGTCAAGGCCATTCAAAATCAGTTCGAAGCCTTAGGAATCGCTGGAGCTGGATTCGACGAAGCGATTCGAATGGGTGCTGCAACCATGACGGCTCAACGAATGGTAAACGATGAATTCCAGCAATTCGTCGAGAGGCACCTTAAACAACTGAACCGTCCACCGATTGAGTTGGACGCGAAATCGCAATAAAAAAGGTCGTGGTATGCCGCTCCATCGTCACACCACGACCATGATGTCGGCCGATCAGTCTTTCGACTGATCCGACTTCCCAATCCGTGCTGTAGCATTTATCGACACGAGCGAAAAAGAAATTGAATCACGGTCAGCTTGGATGCAATAATCGACGTAACCAGCAAAGCTTTCCTACCTACTGTCGAGTTTCAAAACTGGGTTGGATAGTGTTCGCCCCTTGAATTGAAGGAATTGACGATTCACAACCGGAAACGCCCGTACAGGGCGCATTGCAAGAGTACGACGGCGCAGAGTAAAGCGTTGACATTGGCTGCCGATATCGATTGGGCAACTTTGTTCCGCTTCCAGCCTTGTAACCGTCGCCGGAGCAATCGCCACTGCCTAGACCTGAATGGTGCGAGTGCAAACGCTGTTTACATTCGAAACAATTGCACCGCATATCGACGTGTTTTGAAATACAAGCGGCAGTCGCTGCTCGTTGGTGAGCATAGTTGTTCCATAAATTTGGGCTCCAATCACTACAACTCATGTAGGACGCGAGTTGCGAATAGGGTCGGCCGGAATAGTCCTGTGCTTCCGCAGACTTCGATAGTACCGATCGGTCTGCAGCAGGCTGAGATTCGATAGAGACAGTTTGAGCTTGTCCGATTGAAGCGGTAACCAACAAAAAAGTCGCTGCGTGCATCATGCGTCGCATGTTTGTACCCTGTAGAAAGTCGTCCTTGAATTGTCCATCGAAACAACGAAAATGGGCGAAAGCGAATTACCCTATACCGTGGCAACGTCTAGCCACTTTCACCGAGAGACTTAGTCCCGACGGGTTTCGCTCAATCGATCGCCCATGATCGACGGTCAATAGTTGCACCCAATTTGTGCGCTAGCAAATTTCGTTTCCGCTTTTTCAATGCGATAAGCGTTTTACGATTCGGGATGTAATCGTTTGATCGACCGTGTGAATTGTATCGATTTTGTAAGCAAGGCCGAATGAAGGTCGATTATCCTTTTGTTTTTACTGACCGGCCACAAAGGGAATCGGAATCCTGCATATTGAAAGGAATCCATCAAACGACCTTGCATTCTTCCTGGATTTCGGCAAAATACGGTTAATTGGAGAGGTGGCTGAGTGGTCGAAAGCACCGGATTGCTAATTCGGCGTAGGAAGAAATTCTTACCGCAGGTTCAAATCCTGTCCTCTCCGTTTG
>JAYVBW010000467.1:0-8496 GCA_043750255.1 Pirellula sp. | reverse complement strand
GGGCCGATGGCCGATCATCATTGGTGGGTTTTGTAGTTGTATCGGGATAATGCTATTTGGACTGTTCTCAAGCGATGGCGATTCGCTCACATCCAGCATTCTATTTGTATGCGTTGCGGGTTTGGTGTTCATATTGGTTGAACGACTTCAATGGATAGTCAACGATGAGCAAATCGCAGCCGTCTGTCTGATATCGGCATCTGTAATGCTTGTCCACTTGCTTGCGGCTGGCGGGTGGATGCAACCTGGCTTGATGAACAGTGTTTGTGTTCTAGTCGGGCTATCTTTTGGGATGCATTCCGTCCAACTTGAGAATTACAGCCAAACCGCAAGCAATCGTTATTGGCTTGTCCCACTGGCTGGACTTTTGTTCGTGATCATTGCAGCGGCAGATTTTGCCAAAACCATGTGTTTGCCAGTTTTGGGTTCGGCGGCGATAGTTAGTACCGTTTCGAACAATCCAGCGGCGATCCAGGAACCAAACGAATGGCTTGTAATTATCAAAATAGATCCATTCGATCCGGAATTGCCCGTGTTGGCCGCGAATCAGTGTGTCGAAGTTCTTCGACGAAGCGATCTGTCTTTGTCAATTCGACAAAAGGTCGTCGATGTATTCGATGCGTGTTGCCAGGAGTACCTAAAGAGAGACCCAAACCAATGGATGCCGTACGCAGAATGCGGAAAATGGAATGCGATTTTAGCGGATTCCGAGTTACTACGAGATAGGGGAAATGCCTTTGGAATATCGAGAAAAGAGCTCGCGTATAAGTATATTTCCAAAGCGGCCGAGCTTTACCCGAATTCTGCACAATCACAATTACAAGCTGCGGTGGTGGCCACTTGGTGCGGAAAACACGCGGAAGCCAAACAGTACATGAGCCAAGTTGAGAATATCGATCGAGAAACACCGCACACGGACCGGAAACTATCTGCGGTAGTTGTCTATTTTCCGATGCAATTAGAGGCCGCTACCGCTCCTTTGGAAAGCAAAGCGAAAGTCGAAAAGCAATCTGGGTTTGCCAAGGGCGAACCTACCATGCGATGGTTACGTACAAACGTTCCATAGTCGAATGGAGCATTGGTTGTGGCTAGCACAACCGCACGTCCTTGCTACGATAAAGCCTTCACTTCATATCCTTCTGCCGCCGGTTTCCGGTCTGTTTGAGCCCAAAAATGCGAACATTAATTCTGATTGTCGCGTGTATCGGAATTGGATATGGAATTGCAAACTCGCAGTTTCGAAGTCGAACGTCCGACATCAAAAATATCATGGGCTCGGAATTGGACATGGCGGGTGCTATTGAAAAAGCCAAGGCTACTGTCACAAAGCCTGGCAAAATCGAAGTAATTGGAGGGACTGAATTTGATTTCGGTACAATGAGTCGTGGTACGAAAAGACAGTACAGTTTTGTATTCAAGAACATCGGAGAAGCCCCAGTCGAACTAGTTAACAAGGGCTCGACATGCAAGTGTACCGTCGGCACGCTAAACGCAAAAAAGTTAGAGCCGGGGGAAGAAACTCCGGTCGAATTGGAATGGTTGGCAGAAGGCCTAATGGCGGATTTTGCTCAAACAGCAACGATTGGCACCAGTGCGTTCGATCAAGAAGAAATAAAACTTACAGTCAAGGGAAAAATTGGCCAAGCCTTTGTCTTCGATCCGGCATCTGCAGACTTTCGCGATTTCCTTTCTGGTGACGAAAATGAGTTTACCGGGCGCCTCTACAGTTTCGATGAATCTCCGCTAGATATTTCATCGGTTTCTTGGTCGGATGCGTCTTTGTCATCAAAAATAACGGGAGAATTTGAAGAAGCCAAAAGACTTAAAAAGGGGGAGATTCCGCAGTTTGCAGACGCTCGTTCTTACATAGACTTTAAGATTCACCTGAAAAAAGGAATTCCAGCGGGAGTCCTCTCCGGAAACATGGTCTTCAATAAGAAATCCGACAAAGAAGATGGCAAAGATGAAGCTATAAATTTCCCGATTAATGGCCGATCTGTTGCCCCTATTCGAGTGATTGCTGGACCGGATTACAATGAGGAAAAAAATATTTTTGACTTGAGGACGGCGAAGTCCGAGGTCGGGCTAAAAAAGAGTTTCGTTATAGCCATCAAAAACGACGAGGCAGCGAACATTGAAATCAAACTCGGCAAGGTCACTCCCGCCAAGGCTGAGGGAGCGTTGAAAGTGACGATCACGGAGCTAAAAGTTTCGCCAAAACAGAAAATGTTTTCAGTTACGCTTGAGATTGCCCCAGGGACACCTCCGGTCGAGTTCGCAGGAGCATATGGCAAAGATTTTGCAAAGATAGTTTTGGAAACCAATATGGAAAGCGCCCCTCAGTTTCCGATGTTCATCAAGTTCCGCATTTCGGAATAATTGAGACAGACCATTTGGATTGCAGGAGATTGGAACTGTGGCAGAACCTCGAAATGATTCCAATAGGCGGAGAAGTGCATTCAGGGCTTTGCTTGTATTGAGTATCGGTTTCACCGTTTCAATCATTTTGCCAAATCTCCGAGGAGAACCACCCACCGGTTCGCGTCCGAAAGAGGATTTAAAGGAAAGCAAAGTCCAAATTCGTTTTCCCATTAGCAATTCTTTTGAAAACGAAACTCCGCAATCAAAAACGCCGCAATCAAAAACGCCGCAGAAACAACTGCCACCTATTGATGGCAAACTTACAGCGGATTTAGCCAGAGCCAGTACTAGCCAGACCACACCCAATATTGGAGACAACCTGCCTGTCAGCGTGGCCACCGACGAAGAAAGAAACCAGAAGATTGCAGTCGATTGGAAGGATCCACTTTTCGTCTTTTTCGTCACTGGGAACCAGACCGGGTACATAGAGCCCTGCGGTTGTACAGGTCTTGAAAATCAAAAAGGGGGGCTAAGCCGTCGAGATACTTTTTTGACATCCATTCGGCAACGCGGTTGGGACGTGATACCGATAGATGGCGGTGGCCAAGTCTTTCAAGAACACGAGCAGCGCCGACGCGGTCGCCAAGCGGATATCAAGTTTAGCTGGACGGTGGCAGCATTCAATTTACTCGAATACCAAGCGACAACGTTTGGTGAAGATGATTTGATGCTGACCATCGATTCATTGATGCATCCAATGATTGATAAGGCCGGGCTCTTTGTCTCTGCAAACGTCAGTATTTTGCCAGAATATGACGTCAAGTACAAAACCATCGTTGTAAAAAATAAGAAAATAGGCATCACGGCGGTACTTGGCGACGAGAACGCCAAGAAAGTAGAAAACGAAGACATTACGATCTCCGCAGCAATCCTGGCACTCAAGGAAGTGTCGACGAAACTGCGAGCGGAGAACTGCGATTTCACGGTGCTAATATCTCATGCATCACTTGAGGAATCACGCATTATTGCGAAGGCCGTCCCTGACTTCTCCTTGATCGTAACTTCTGGCGGCTTCGGTGAACCCACTTTTCAGCCTGAGCAGATTCCGGGCACATCGAGCTTGATGGTCCAAGTTGGAACGAAAGGAATGTACACGGGACTGTTTGGTGTGTTTGATGAACCGAAGCAGCCATTTCGGTATCAACGCGTCGCTCTTAGCTCTCAGTTTGAAGACTCCCCTCGCATCATGGAGTTGTTTGGCAAGTATCAAGATGAACTCAAAGCGGTGACAATTGAAGGGCTTGGGAAACGCCCAATGACACATCCGACAACCCGCGAGTTCGTCGGCTCTGAAAAATGCGGTGAGTGCCATACGACGGCCTTTGAAGTTTGGAAAGATACAGATCACGCTCACGCAACGGACTCGATCGTCCAGCCACCTCATCGCTCGATGGCAAGGCATTTTGATCCAGAATGCTTGTCATGCCACGTCACCGGCTGGAACCCTCAAAGTTTTGCTCCGTATCGTACTGGATATGAGTCACTTGAAGCCACGCCGCACATGGTTGCAAATGGATGCGAGAACTGCCACGGACCAGGTTCAAAGCACGTTGCGGCTGAACTAGGCGACGTTTCAGCAAATGCAGAACTATTGGAAAAACTGAGAAATGAAATGAAACTGCCATTGGAACGAGCTAGCGACAAATGTGCCGTGTGCCATGATTTTGATAACAGTCCGAATTTCCATAAGCCCAATGCGTTCGAGGCATTCTGGGAAAAAATAAAGCACTACGGAAAGGATTAATGCATTTTTGCTAGCCAAATGGTGCACGGTGCTAATGTTTGCTTCGATCGCTTGGCGTTCCTGCTCGATATGTAAGCGGCTATGATTCGCGGAGTCGTCGTAGGAGGTGGATTCACACAGCTTTCCGTCTCAGTCGACGTTCAGCCTGTTACAATCTAGTTTCGTCGTCCCGCCAAAAGAACAACGCGAAAGTGAACAATTTGAATAAACTAACACGCCGTCGATTCTTTGAAGACTCGCTCATGGCAACCGCAGCAGTCACATTGCCAATATCACTTTATGCTGCCGCACCTCAGTCGGTCAGCCCCAACGAAAAAATCACTGTTGCGATTTTAGGTTGCGGAATTCGAGGCAAGGCGCATGCGAAGAAGGTCAGGAGTCGACGTTGAAAAGTTGGCTAGTTTGGGTAATTGTTGGCGCGTTGAATTGTTTCGGGCATTATGCCATGTCGGAGGTCGCTTCGTCGGTTATCGTTGTCTGCCCTAAAGCTTGGGAAGATTCGCTCGATGAGTGGGTAAACTACCGCGCGCGAGACTACCAGATTATCAAGGTCGAGGCGATAACATCACCTCTGGACTTGAAGCAGTCAATTCTCAAAGCGGCAGGCCAAGCCAAATTTCCTGTAGCTGCCGTGCTCCTATGCGGAGATGTTGGTGCCGTTGACGACCCGAGTTCGAAGAAAGCCAAGTTCAAGACGATCATCCCAACGTTTGAGATTGAGACCAAGGTCAAACTAGGTCCTTTTACGACTCCCACTTTGGCAACCGACCTTTATTATGGAGATTTGGACAACGATGAGTGTCCCGAACTAGCGGTCGGTCGATTGCCAGCTAAGAATGCAGAAGACCTCTCGAGAATGCTTCGTCGAAGCATTGACTATGAGCAATCTCAATCCTTTGGGCCATGGAGAGATCGCATTCACGCGACAGCCGGTGTAGGTGGATTTGGTGTATTGGCGGATACTGCCATTGAAAGTGTTGCACGCAGGATTTTGTCCGAAGGTATTCCCGATCGCTTTCAATTGAATATGACGTATGCCAGTCTGACCAGCCCATATTGCCCGGACCCGTTTTCGTTGACTCGTTCATTTATTGGAAAGATCAATCAGGGTGGTTTGTTTTGGGTCTACATCGGACATGGGGGCGTCGATCGGCTCGATGACTTTATCGTAGGAAAGGACGCGATCCCTATTTGCTTGACGGAGCACGTTTCTCAATTCGACATCCAGGACGGTCCTCCGATCGCCTTGATGTTAGCTTGTTTTACAGGGGCCTTTGACGCACGTGTCGACTGCTTTGCTGAGACTCTGCTAGCAAGAAATGATGGCCCGATTGCTGTTATCGCTGGATCGCGTGTAACTATGCCTTATGGCTTGAGCCAACTGTCGACGGAAATGATGGACGGCTGTTTCCGGGATCAAATCCCAACGCTCGGCGGAATCATGTTGAATGCAAAACGCAATATTTGGAAACAGAACGAGGCAGGGGCCACGCAAATACGTGAGTCAGGCAATTCCGTACCACCGCAAGTCTCTGTTGGCGAGAGGTTTCGCGCAAAACAACATTCCATGATCGAGCAAATGGCGACAGCGTTGAGTCCGGAGGGGCATGATCTGACGGAAGAACGACGCGAGCATGTGCGTTTAATGAACTTGTTGGGCGATCCACTGCTTCGAATAAAGCATCCCGTTCGCATGCCAATTGTTTGCGAGTTCGAACCGCAACCGGGGAAACCGTTGCTTGTAACGGGAAGCTCGCCGCAGCTTGGGAAACTTAAAATTGAATTGGCATTGTCGCGAGACAGGCTGCCAGATGGCATTCGATACGTAAATGATTTTCAAGGAACAGAGGACCAACGAAATTCGATGCAAGACAACTATTCGCGAGCTAACGATCTCGTATTGGCAAAATTCGAGCAAGAAATTACACCGGGTGAATTCACTGTTGAATTACTGGTGCCTTTGGATTGTCGTGGACGGTGTGTAGTGAGAGCATTCGTCTATGGAAGCAACGATTGGGCTTCAGGATCGCAGCGTGTGAATGTACGCCGGACGAAGTGAAACAATGCCAGTTTATCGTTTATCAGACCTCACTTCGAGCCGACTTGATCCGTATCGCCACTTACGAACTACGAATCTGACTCGAGTTAGCGGGCGATTTATTGCGGAGAGTAAGCCGTTGGTTAAGCGATTAGTGGCGAGCGGCATTGCGATCGATTCATTTTTGATTGACGAAAGTTACCTTGATGAAGCGATTGGTTGGCTTCCGCCAGAAATCGATCTTTTTTCTATTCCCGGCCCGTATGTTTCTGAGTTAATCGGATTCGCTTTTCATCGGGGCTATTTGGCCTGCGGAATGAGGCCCGATTTCCATAAAGTGGAAAGGGGGGCTTTTGAGCTTACTAGCAACTGGTTGGGAGCCATGTTAGTAGGTTTGCAAGATCCTGAAAATATGGGTTCGATCCTCCGAACTTGCACCGCACTGGGAATTTCGGACATTCTAATCGGTCCAGAATGCGTAGACCCGTTTGCCCGTCGTGTGCTGCGCGTGTCGATGGGAAACGCTTTCAAATTGCGTTTTTTTGAAGCACTGGATCCGTTTGCGGCCATGGGTTTGTGCGGCGAAATCGGGATTGAGTCGATAGCGGCATGTTTGTCAGAGATGAGTGAGGAGTTGAGCCAATTTCATCGCAATGGTCCTGGCTTGGTGGTTTTAGGGAACGAAGCTCACGGTCTGCCGGTGGAGATTCAGAAAGCGGCGACCCGACGCGTCAGGATTGATATGGCATTGGGAACGGACTCGCTCAATGTTAGTGTGGCGGCCGGGATCATTTTGCATAACTTAAGACGAATGTGTGGCGATGGAATCATTGAATCCAGATGATTTTTTAAATCGGATGCAATCGGGAATCGAAGCTTTACTAGGCTCGTGGTATCATATACTGACTGCGTTCGCAGCTTTAAAGAGCCAGTCATCCATTCGGACTGACTTGATTCGGCCCTGTTTTTGCCATCTGTAGATTTCGAATATTTTGCCTCAGCCACCTTCAACTCCGAAACCCTCTTGGCAAGACTCCTTTTCAGTCGCATCGGCAACCCACGTCGGGATGCGACGTCGAAACAACCAGGATAGTTTTGCAATCGTACTTGCGGAGGACGAAATCGCGTGGCAGAAGTCAGGACATCTTTTGATTGTTGCTGACGGAATGGGTGCACATGCGGCTGGAGAATTGGCGAGTCGGTTGTCGGTTGAATTGATTCCGCATCATTACGGCAAATTGCTTAAAGGGATCCCGTCAGAAGCGCTTCAGCGATCGCTTGTTGAAACGAACAGTGAAATCTTTCGGCGAGGGCAAGCCAATCCCGAATTCCGAAGCATGGGGACGACCACGTGCGCATTGGCCATTTTGCCCGAGGGTGCAGTAGTCGCGCATGTCGGCGATAGCCGCGTTTACCGTTTGAGAGGCAACCAATTCGAGCAATTGACTTTTGACCATTCGCTAGTTTGGGAAATGCGCGAGTCCGGCGAAGTTAGCGAGGAGGCGCTTCGCAGCAACGCGATCCCCAAGAATGTGATCACGCGGTCATTAGGCCCAAATGGAACGGTCGCAGTGGATTTAGAGGGGCCCTTTCCGCTCCGAGTTGGTGACAAGTTCTTGATTTGCAGTGACGGACTCAGCGGTCAACTTTCGGACGAAGAGATGGGAGTACTGCTGCAAGTGGTAGACATCCATTCAGCCGTTAATGCCATGGTAGACTTGGCAAACCTACGCGGTGGACCAGATAACATTACGGTGGTCGTCGGCGAAGTTAGGAACGAAGGTCTGATGAAAAGCGGTGCAGCGATCGACACGAATCCGTCTGCGGTGGCTCCGCAATTTCCGGTTGCGTTAGGAATTGCGACTGCGATTGGGTTGCTGTCTTGCGTAGTGCTCTTGTTGTTAGGTCAATTTCCTGTTGCATGCTTGGCTGCTGGAGCGGCTGCGGTCGCCTTCGCGACCGGTTGGCTCAAGTACCAAGGTCAACGTGTTAGCAGCGAAATCAGTGGGCAATATGGACGTGGACCGTACCGCAAGGCGACATGCAAACCAGATGCTGTGTTCACAAACAGCCTTGCTCAGGTAATCAACGAACTTCGTGATTGGGTCAGTGAGAACAATTGGAAAATTGAGTCCTCAAGAATTGACGATGACACAAAACTTGCCCAGGCGGCAGAGCAATCCAAGAACTTTGATGAGGCCATTCGACGCTACGTGAAAGTGATCGCAATGACGATGGAAGAGGTTCGCAGGCTGCAAGATGGACAGGACAGCGATTCGGCGATTGAGTATTA
>JAYVBW010000466.1:0-4061 GCA_043750255.1 Pirellula sp. | reverse complement strand
TGGACCAAAGCGACCGCTTCGCCATTGATTTTTTCATCACGCTATTGGAACAATAGTTTCGCAGCATTGCAACGCCGAATTGGCCCGACGGTTTTTGCTTTTGAAAAACGACCTATCCCCGATTTGTTAATGACTGCAGCCGCAGAAATAAAATTGAATTTGGTGATCGATTGGCAAAGCGTTTGGAGTCACGGTTTGACCCCGAAAGAGTCCACGGCAATTGTCTTTAGCGGAAGGACTTTCCCACAGACCGCTAGACGTTTTTTAAATGACTATGCTCTCGAACTCGTTCCCATTTTCGACGACACGGTTTGGCTCACGACCCGCGAGGAACGTCGCGGGCTCATTCGCGTGGTTCCAGTGCGTTTGCCCAAAAACTACAAGTTGGACGATTTGCGACAGTCTTTGCGAATATTATCCCCTGTGGTCGCAAATGATTTTCGGTTTCGAGTTGAACCCGTACCCGGAACAGACGATCTTTTCTTCGCAAGAATCTGCAGCCCAAGAGCAGATCAATTAAACGACCCCGATGTAATGATCGGTCTGGGCTGGCCCGACCACCCCTAGGCTCGACAGATTTTAGAATCGTTAAGTGACCATCAAGATTTTATCCCACGACCTCGAGCAAATGTGTTGCGAGATTCTTATTGAGGACTTGGCCGACTGTCAGTTGTTTGCAGAACAGGTGGCCAAGCATTCAACAACACCGATGGCCATTGCTTTGTCCGGGACGCTCGGGGCTGGAAAAACGCAATGGACTCGGTTCTTTGCAATAGCTCTCGGAGCTCACCCAGCATCCGTTAGCAGTCCCACCTTTATGCTAGTTCACGAATACGATAGCCAGCCGCCTATCTACCATTTGGATGCGTACCGGATCGGAGACGAAGACGAAATGCTGGAGCTTGGCATCGAGGAAATGCTGGACGCAGACGCGATAACCGTTGTAGAGTGGGCGGATCGATTTCCGAGACTTTTACCGCGGCAAACTCTGAGAGTTCACTTGGAAGTTGGAGATTTGCCGACATCTCGGCTCGCTCGACTCGGAGCCGATGGCCAACGCGCCAAGGCGATCCTCCGAAAATTGGTTACGCTTTGGTCATAGAGTCATAGAAAGGATAGGCTCACTGGTTTATGCTAGACCCAATACCACAACGCGCTACGCCTTACTCCTTACAAAAACTATCATTCGCATGTCGCAATTGGTACATGAATCTTCGAAGCGGATCATAGCTAACATCGAAAAGGCAATTGTCGGCAAACGCAAACAATTGGTCTTGTCTCTGGTATCGTGGTTCTCAGGTGGACACATCCTGCTTGAGGACGTACCGGGCGTTGCAAAGACAATGCTCGCCCGAGCATTGGCAGCCAGTGTAGGGTGCACGTTCAAACGGGTTCAATGCACACCTGACCTGTTGCCGAGCGACATCACTGGGGCGGCGATTTTCAACCAAAAAACGAGTGAATTTGAGTTTCGGCCCGGCCCCCTGTTTACCAACATTCTACTTGCCGACGAGATCAACCGCACCACACCGCGAGCCCAATCGGCATTGTTGGAAGCGATGGCGGAATCGTGTGCTACCATTGATGGTGTAACGCATAAACTGCCTAATCCTTTCCTCGTTATTGCAACACAAAACCCGATCGATCATGAAGGGACGTTTCCTCTGCCAGAGGCACAACTAGATCGTTTCTTTATGAAGTTCTCGTTGGGTTATCCCTCGATGGAAGAGGAGTTGCGGATGATTCAAATGCTCGAACGAGAACACCCGATTCATTCTCTGACAAGCGTCATTTCGGCTGAGGAGATCGTTCAAGTTCAACAGCTCGTGAAGCAAGTCTACGTCGACCCCAAGGTGCGGCAATACATGTTGCAAATAGTGCATGAAACGCGATCCCATTCCGATTTGGCTTTAGGTGCAGGGCCGAGAGCCACGATTGCGATTTTTCGTGCATCTCAGGCCATGGCTGCGATCCGCGGTAGAAATTATGTTCAACCAGACGATGTTAAAAAAACAATGGGGCCCGTAATGGCGCACCGATTGATCCTGAGACCTGAAAGCCGCTTGCGCCGCATGACCAGCGAACAAATTCTCGAAAGCATCGTCGCGGAAATCGCAGTCCCAATACTTGAAGAGCACAAAGCTTAGTTTGTGAACTCACTACCCGGAGAGCTCCGGGAAGCGTTTAACCTAATCCCAGTTGTTGGTGGACCGGTTTTGCTTCTTTTCGCCAGTGCTTTTCTTGTCCGCAATACGACGTCGTTGGGAACCGCGTGTCGGCTGGGTTGGCCGACGAATCGTAGGCGGTTTCATCGCTTCTAAGATGAGGTTTTTTAAACGCTCCCGACACGCCTGTATATTTCTCGGTTGTTCGCGATGAACTTGGCTGGTGATTTGCAGAATCCCAGCTTCTGTCAGACGGTTACCTGCCAAGGCTCGCAAACGAGTCATCGCGGATGGGTACAATACGGTACTGGTGGCGATATTCCAGCAAAGCGTTGCCTTGGTGTTGACTTTGTTTACATTTTGACCGCCCGGTCCGCTACTGCGTGCGAAGACCAATTCCAACTCGCTCGCGGGTACGATCAAATGTTCGGTAATAATTAGATCTTCCATAACCTATAGAGTATTCATTCATGCGTCTTTTTTCGATCTCAATTTTGCCCTTTATTTTTGTCGCTTCATTGGCCGTTACAACGGGGTGCGGGGCGGACACTCAACAGTCGCCATCGGTTCGCACGGCCGATTCGCTTTGGACGCGAAAGTCGGGAATGGACTGGCCACGTATGCTCGGCCCTAACTATGACTCTCGAAGCCCAGAAGTCGGAATTCTAACCAAATGGCCAACCGCTGGACTCAAGGTAGTCTGGACGGCCAACACTGGCGTGAGCTATGGAAATGGAGTGGCTGCAATTGGACGCTGGTTTCAATTTGATCGATTTGGCGATGTAGAGCGGCTTAGTTGCCTGAATGCCGAAACCGGTGAGCAACTGTGGAAATGGGAGTCGCCCGTTCAATATCGCGATTCTTATGGATACAACAACGGACCTCGATGCAGTCCCGTGGTGGACGGCGATCGCGTTTACGTGTTGGGGGTTGCAGGCACGTTGGCTTGCCTTTCCGTGATGGACGGAACTCAGTTGTGGAAACTAGATACGAATCAAAAGTACAACGTAATTCAAAACTTCTTCGGAGTGGGCGCATCTCCCTTGATCTACAAGGACAAAATTCTCGTGATGATTGGAGGCAGTCCATCAAGCGTCTCGATTACCAAAGCGAAGGGGTCGGCCATGGTGGCTTTTGATAAAGTCTCTGGAAATGAACTCTATCGGGTTGGCGATTATCGGGCCAGTTATTCGGCACCCATCATTCACAAGATCAATGGCGCAGATGTTTGTTTAGCTTTTGTTCGTGAAGGGCTTTTGGCCTTTGACCCGGAAACTGGATCGAACGAATCATTTTTTCCATGGCGAGCAGACGATCTCGAGAGCGTTAATGCAGCATCCCCAGTTGGTTGGAACGATCGCATCTTAATATCGGAGACCTACGCTCGGGGAAGCGTATTGCTGACGCTTGCGAACAAAGGGCTAGTAGAATTATGGAAAGACGGTAAAGGCCGCAAAGAACAAATCTTGCGGTCGCATTGGTCCACACCCTTGCTTGACGGTAATGTCATTTATGCCAGTAGCGGTCGCAATGAACCCGACACAGACCTGCGTTGCCTGGAATTGAAAGTGCCTGCGAATGAGACCGAATCATGGAAACCGGATGTTCGATGGACCATACGGAACCACGACCGAATGACAGGATTGATAGTGGACAATCACTTGCTAATGCTGGGCGAATACGGCACCGTTCAATTGATCGAGTTGAACAAAGATAAACTCTCGGTCATCGCTCAAATGGATCTGGCACAAACAAAAGATGCTAGAGACGGAAGGCCGTTGATTCAAACGCCAAGCTGGGCACCGCCGGTCTTGTCCCACGGTTTACTTTATGTGCGAGGAACAGATAAAGTCGTTTGCTTGGAGTTAATACCCGATTGATCCTGCGACTAAAGGA